>JALHNN010000247.1 GCA_022843505.1 Sulfuritalea sp. | reverse complement strand
TCGGCGTTGGAGCACATCATGCGCTGCGTGGTGATCACCGCCTTGGGCGTGCCGGTGGAGCCGGAGGTGAACAGGAACTTGGCGATGGTGTCGGGCGTGATGGCATTGAAGGCAGTCTTGACCGCCGTGTCGTCAGCGCCGACTTTCTCGATCTCGGCAAAGGGCAGCGTGCCGGCCTGCGGCACACTGCGGCTGCCGGCAACGACGACACCGTCATGAAGGCCGGCGATGGCGTTGAGCGCCGGCATGAAGCGTTCGATGGTATCGGCAAAGATCACGCCCGGACGCAGCAGCTCGACGTTGGCCTTGAGCTTGAGGAAGTCCTTGGACAGCAGCGAGTTGCCCGGCGAGACCGGGCTGATCGGCACGCCGACATGCAGGCAGGCCAGCATCAGCAGGGCGTGTTCGATGCCATTGTCGGAGAGCACCAGCACCGGCCGCTCGGGCGACAGCTTCTGCCCGAGCAGCCAGGTGGCGATGCGATAGACGCGCGCGAGCGCCTGCCCGTAAGTCACCTTGACCCATTCGCCGTCCGCACCGCGCTCGGCGATCAGGATGGCGTCCGGGGTCTCGGCCGCCCAGCGCTCCAGCCACTCGCCGGAACAGCGGGCAAAACCCGGCAGCTCGAGCTTGGAGCGGAACAGCCGGGTACCGTCCGGCCGGGCTTCGAGGATGACAGCCGGATCGACGAACAGCTCGGCCGGCTTGCGGGCAATGGCGCTCATGCGACGTCCTTCAATGACGTGAAGCAACAGGATGGGTCGCTGCCGATATCGAGCGCAGCGAGCCGATCAGTAACCCCCCGCGAGGGGGGCGAAGGGGGGCGGGCCGAGTTTGCTCGCCCATGGCTGGACAAGGGTGCGATGGTTTCAGATTCGAAAGTCGCTATCGAAGCCATGGGCGTTGCACGGCTTACTTGGATATGACCTTGAAGGCGCCGTTCTGCACCTGCAGCAGTACGCGGGCGCGACCGTCGAAGCCGGAGTGGTCGGTCGGGCTGAAGTTGAAGACGCCATGGGCGCCGGCAATTTCGCGCTCGCTCTCGATCGCGTCGCGCAGGGCGGAACGGAACTCGGCGGTGCCCGGCTTGGCCTTCTTCAGCGCCACCGGAATCGCGCGCGAGGCGATGGCCCAGGCGTCCCACATGTGGCCGCCGAAGGACGACAGGGTGTCCTTGCCGAACTTTCCTTCGTAGGCCTTGGCATACTCGCCGCCGACCTTCTTCGAGGGATGCGAGTCGGGCAGCTGTTCCCACTCGAGCAGCGGGCCGGCGACTAGCACGCCGTTCTCGACCGCTTTGCCGCCGTTCTTGAGGAATACCGGCGAGGGCGCGCCATGCGTCTGGTAGATCTGGCCCTTGTAGCCGCGCTCGGACAGCGCGGCATGCGCCATCGCCGCGGGCGAACCGGAAGCGACCACCAGCACGGCATCGGGCTTGAGGCTGACCAGCTTGATCACCTGGCCGGCGACCGAGGTGTCGGTGCGGGCAAAGCCTTCAATGGGGCCGAAGGTGACGCCATACTTGGGCGCCAGCGCCTCCATGGACTTGATCCAGACCTCGCCGTAGGCATCCGGGTGGTAGCCGAGGAAAGCCATGGTCTTGTAGCCCTTGGACTTGGCGTGCTCGAGCAGGGGCTCGGCCATCAGGCCGATCGGCTGCGGCATGGTGAAGGTCCACTTGAACTTCTCGCCGTCCAGGCGATTGGGCGCCAGCGCGATCAGCGGCGTCTTGCTGTCCGCGGCGGGGCCGGCCGCAGCCATGACGCCGGGCGTCGTGGTACCGGTCATCAGCACATCCACCTTGTTCTCCGAAATGAATTTGGCGACGTTCTTGGCGGTCGCGGTCGGATCGGAGGCGTCGTCAAGCACGATCCAGTTGATCTTCTCGCCGGCGATCGTGGTCGGGAACAATTGCGTCGTGTTCTTCTGCGGGCCGCCGAGAACGGCCGCCGGACCGGTGGCGGATATGCTGACGCCGATGTTGATGTCGGCCAGCGCGGCCGTGGCCCCGAACAGCGACAGGGCGAGCACCAGCGGCTTGATGGACAGTTTGGTTTTCATGCTTTCTCCTCGTGTTGTTGGTCTGAATCAGTGTTGCGGTTGGGCTGCGAATGTTGCGTTGACGAAATCAGGCGGCGATGGAATGGCTGCCGCCAAGTCCGAGGTAGCTCTCGATCACGCGCGGGTCGTGGAGCAGGGACCTGGCCTCGTTTTCCACCGCCACGCTGCCATTCTCCAACACATAGCCGTAATCGGCCACCTGCAGTGCAGCACGGGCATTTTGTTCCACCAGCAGGATGGAGACGCCCATGCCCTTCAGCTGCACGACGATGCGCAGGATCTCCTTGACGATCAGGGGCGCCAGGCCCAGGCTGGGCTCGTCGAGCATCAGCAGCGTGGGCTTGGCCATCAGCGCGCGGCCCATCGCCAGCATCTGGCGCTCGCCGCCGGAGAGCGTGCCCGCTTCCTGCTTGCGGCGTTCCGCCAAGCGGGGAAAGATCGCATACACCTCATCCATGGTCTTTGCGTGGTCGCGGTCGCCGCGGCGGTGACGGGCGAAGGCGCCGAGCAGCAGGTTGTCGGCCACCGACATGCTGCCGAAGAGTTCGCGCTTCTCGGGTACCAGCACCAGGCCCCTGGAGACCAGGGCGTCGACGGACATGGTGCCCAGCGTGGACTGGCCCTGGTACTTCACCTCGCCGCGCGCCGGCAGGAGGCCCATCAGGGCTGAGAGCAGGGTGGTCTTGCCGGCGCCGTTGGGGCCGATGACGGTGACGATCTCGCCCTCGCGGATGCGCAGGTCGATCTTGTGGATGGCTTCGACGCGGCCGTAGTTGACGCACAGCCCGCTGGTTTCTAGGACTACGGCGCTCATTCGTCGACACCTCCGAGATAGGCTTCCAGGACTTTCGGATTGGTCTGGATTTCCTTCGGCAGGCCTTCGGCCAGGTACTCGCCGAACTCCATGACCAGCACGCGGTCGGCCAGGCCCATGACGAAGTCCATGTCGTGTTCGACCAGCAGGATGGCCATGCCCTCGCCGCGCAGCTTGGCCAGCAGCTCGGCCAGCGCCCGCTTCTCCAGGTGGCGCAGGCCGGCGGCCGGCTCGTCGAGCAGCAACAGGGTCGGATCGCTGGACAGCGCGCGCGCGATCTCGACGATGCGCTGCTTACCCAGCGGCAGGCTGCCGCAGGTGTCGAACAGGTGCTCGCCGAGGCCGCAGCGTTGCAACTGATGGGCGGCTTCCCACAGCAGGCGGCGCTCTTCCTCGCGGTCGAGGCGCCAAGCGGACTGGACGAAATTCTTGCGCCCGCGCAGGTGGGCGCCGATGGCGACGTTCTCCAGCACCGTCATGTCCTGGTTCAGGCGCACGTGCTGGAAGCTGCGGCTCATGCCCAGCTTGGCGATCGCGCGCGAGCCAAGCCCTTCGATCCTCTGGCCCATGAAGCGGATCTCGCCCTCGCTCGCCGGGCTGACACCGGAGATGCAATTGAACAGGGTGCTCTTGCCGGCGCCGTTGGGTCCGATCAGGGCCATGACTTCGCCGGCGCGCACCGTCAGGTTCATCCGGTTGTTGGCCACCAGGCCGCCGAAGCGCTTGGTGACGTTGATCACCTGCAGCACCTCGCTGCCGCGCTCGGGCACGTCGCGTCGCGGCAACGGCAACGCCGGCTCGACCGCCTTCGCCAGTTCGCGCTGCGGAATGAAGCGCATCAGGATCGGCCACACGCCGTCGCGGGCCCGATGCAGGACGATGATCGTCAGCAGGCCGAACACCACCATCTCGAAGTTTCCAGTGGCACCCAGCAGCCTGGGCAGCCAGTCCTGCAGCCATTCCTTGAGGAAGCTCACCGCGGTGGCGCCGAACACCGCGCCCCAGACCGCGGCGGCGCCGCCCAGCACGGCCATGAACAGATATTCGATGCCCTGCCCCAGCGAAAAGGGCGTCGGATTGACGAAGCGCTGCAGGTGGGCGTAGAGCCAGCCCGAGACGCAGGCGAACTGCGCCGCGATCATGAACAGCACCATGCGATAGCGCAGGGTGTTGATGCCCATCGCCTCGGTCATGGTCATGGCGCGCAGGCTGCGCATGGCACGGCCCTCGCGCGAATCGAGCATGTTCTGGGTGGTGATGATGGCAGCCAGCAGCGTGGCCCAGATGACGTAGAAGAAGGCGCGGCTGGAACCAAGTTCGAGGCCGAACAGGTCCACCGGCGGAATGCCGTCGATGCCCCCGGCGCCGCCCAGGCCGTTGATGTTGCTGAACAGGTAGTAGAGCGATATGCCCCAGGCGATGGTGCCCAGCGGCAGGAAATGGCCGGACAGGCGCAGGGTGATGAAGCCCAGCGCCAGGGACACGGCCGTGGTGATCACCATGCCGACCAGCAGCGTGCCCCAGGGCGACATGCCGTGGCGCGTGGTGAGGTAGGCCGTGGCGTAGGCGCCGAGGCCGACGAAGGCCGCCTGGCCGAAGGAGGTCAGGCCGCCGATGCCCGTGAGCAGCACCAGGCCCAGCGAGACCAGTGCCGCAAGGCCGATGTAGTTGACGATCGTCACCGTGAACTGCGCGGCGAACAGCGGCAGCAGGGCCAGGCCGAGGACGAAGGCGATCAGGGCGCGATTGGGCGTCAGCAAGGCGGCCATCTCAGTGGTCCTCCTCGTCGTCGATGTGCTTCGTCGTAAACGATTGGTAGAGCAGCACGGGAATGATCAGGGTGAAGACGATGACTTCCTTGTAGGCCGAGGCGTAGAAGGAGGAATAGGATTCCAGCAGGCCGACCAGGATGGCGCCGGCCGCCGCCAGCGGGTAGGAGACCAGCCCGCCGATGATGGCGCCGACGAAACCCTTGAGGCCGACCAGGAAGCCGGTGTCATAGTAGACGGTGGTGATCGGCGCGATCAGGATTCCGGAGAAGGCGCCGACCAGCGCC
>JALHNN010000246.1 GCA_022843505.1 Sulfuritalea sp. | reverse complement strand
GGCGCGCACGGTTTCCGCGTAGTCGCGCTGTTCGTCGTCGATGCGGGTGTTGAGCAGCAGGCTGGTCATGCCGATTACGGCATTCAGGGGTGTGCGGATCTCGTGGCTCATGTTGGCGAGGAACATGCTCTTGGCCTGCATCGCCGCTTCGGCCCGTTCCTTGGCCGACTGCAACTCGCGTTCGCGTGCCACCTGGGTCGTGATGTCGCGCAGGATCACGGTGTAGATCACCGTGCCTTCGGCCTCGAGCTTGGAGATCGAGGCCTCGGCGGGAAATTCCTCGCCGTTCTTGCGCATGCCGCTGATCGAGCGGCGTTCGCCCATGCGTCGGGCTACGTCGCCCGAACGTGAAAAGTCCTGCACCAGCTTGGAGTGCCCGGCGCGCACGTGCGGCGGCAGCAGCAGGTCGATCACCTGGCCGATGGCTTCCTCGCGCGTCCAGCCGAAGATCAGCTCGGCGCCGTGGTTGAAGAGGACGATGTGCTGCCTGTGGTCGAAGCAGATCACCGCGTCGTCGGCGATGCCGAGGATGCCCTGCAGTTGCGCGGTGGTCAGTGCGGCGACAGGTGGCACGGGGTGTTGCCTCTTCTCAGTGGGCCAGGCCGCGGCGGTACTGCACGGCCTCGGCGACGTGGGCGGCGGCCAGCGGCAGGCCGTCGTCCAGGTCGGCGAGGTCGGCGATGGTGCGTGCGACCTTGAGGATGCGATGATAAGCCCGCGCGCTGAGTCCGAGTTGCTGCATCGCGCGTTTCAGCAGCGCCGCGCCGTCGCAGCCCGGCAGGCAGTGGATATCCACCTCGTCCGGGGTCAGACGGGCGTTGGGCTTGCCCTGGCGCGCCAGCTGCCGCGTGCTGGCTCGGGCGACGCGGGTGCGCACCGTCGCCGAGCTTTCGCCGTCGCCGCGTGTGGCAAGTTCGGCTTCGCTCACCGCCGGCACGTCCAGCATCAGGTCGATGCGGTCGAGCAGCGGCCCCGAAAGCTTGCCGCGGTAGCGGGCGACCTGGTCGGGCGTGCAGCGGCATTTCCCCGAGTGATGACCCAGCCAGCCGCAGGGGCAGGGATTCATGGCGGCGACCAATTGAAAGCGGGCGGGAAATTCGGCGCGCCTGGCGGCGCGCGCGACGTGGATGTGCCCGGTTTCCAGCGGCTCTCGCAGGGCTTCGAGGACGCCGCGCTGGAATTCCGGCAGTTCGTCGAGGAACAGCGCGCCGTGGTGCGCCAGCGAGATCTCGCCGGGACGCGGCGTGCTGCCGCCGCCGACCAGGGCGGCCGTGGACGCGGAATGGTGCGGGGCGCGAAACGGCCGCCGTTTCCACTGGTCGAGGCGAAAACTGCCGGCCAGCGAATGTACCGCGGCGCTTTCCAGCGCCTCGTCGTTGCTCATCGGCGGCAGCAGGCCGGGCAGGCGCTGGGCGAGCATCGATTTGCCGGCGCCCGGCGGTCCGCTCATGAGCAGGCTGTGGCCTCCGGCGGCGGCGATTTCCAGTGCCCGCTTGGCCGGGCCCTGTCCCTTGACCTCGGCCAGGTCGGGATAGGCGCCAAGAGTCGGCGCTGGCGAGACGGCGAATCCGGGCAGCGTCTCGCGGCCAGAGAGGTGGGCGCACACTTGCAGAAGGTTTTGCGCCGGCAGGACCTTCATGCCTTCGATCAAGGCTGCCTCCGGGGCGCTTTCCAGCGGCAGGACAAAGGTCGGTGCCACGGCGCCGGCCGCGCGGTGCATCGCCGCGCACATCGCCAGGGTGCCGCGCACCGCTCGCAACTCCCCCGAGAGCGCAAGTTCGCCGGCGAACTCGTACTGCTCGAGTGCCGAGACCTTGAGCTGGCCCGAGGCGATCAGGATGCCCAGCGCGATCGGCAGATCGAAGCGCCCCGATTCCTTGGGCAGGTCGGCCGGCGCAAGATTGACCGTGATGCGCCGCTGGGGAAACTCGAAGCCGCAGTTCTGGATCGCCGCGCGCACGCGGTCTCTGGCCTCGCGGACTTCGGTATCGGGCAGGCCGACAAGCGTGAAGGCCGGCAGGCCGGAGGCGAGATGTACCTCGACCGTGACTTCCGGCGCGGAGAGCCCCTCCAGCCCTCGCGAGCGCAGGACGGCGAGGGCCATGGATGGTTCAGCTTTCCGTTCGGCTCGCCGCCCTGGCGGATTCCAGCTCGGCGATACGGGCCTCCAGTGTCTGGAGCTTGGCTCGCGTCCGCGCCAGCACTTCGCGCTGCACGTCGAATTCCTCGCGGGTCACCAGATCGAGCCTGGCGAACAGGCTGGCGAGTGCCGCGCGCAGGTTCTTCTCGACGTCGCCGGCCGGTGTTGCGGCCAGCAGGGAGGAGACGCGTGACGACATCTCGTCGAGCAGTTTGGGATTGAGCATGGTCCGGGGAAAGGGGCGAAAACGGGGAAAAGTCTAGCACAGCACAATGCTGGCCCATGCGCTTCTGGCGATGGCACCGTTTTGGTGCAAACCTCCCGGCTTTGGGGCCTAGCTTGGTGCGTTGCAGCGAGCCTGAGCTTGAGGAAGATTCCTAACCATATGAAAAATAGCCAGTAATGTTGCTGGCACGGTCTTCGCATAACCCGGCCCGTAGTTTTCCAAAATTCATCCTAGGAGCTCCATCATGCGCAAGACCCTGATTGCCGTTGCCATCACCGGCGCCTTCTCGCTGCCGACCGCCGTCCTGGCCCAAGCCGCCGCCGCTGCCAGCCCGCACACCTTCACGGGCAACGTCGCTCTCGCCAGCGAATACCTCTATCGCGGCATCGCCCAGACCCGTGGCAAGCCGGCGCTTCAAGGCGGCTTCGATTACGCTCATTCCGGTGGCCTGTATGCCGGTACCTGGGCGTCGAGCATTTCCTGGATCGGTGACGGCGTCGCCGGTGCCAGTGCCAGCACGGAAATCGATGTCTACGGCGGCTACAAGGGTTCGTTCGGCGGCGATTTTGGTTATGACGTCGGGGTACTGACCTATAACTACCCAGGCACCGGCAAGACCTCCAATGGCACCATCCTCAAGCAGGACACGGTCGAGGTCTATGGCGCCGTCACCTGGAAGTGGTTGACGCTGAAGTATTCGCACGCCACGACACCGCTCTTCGGCTGGGCCAAGACCGCCAATGGCGTGACCCCGAACGCCCTCGATGGCGGTCGCGGTAGCAATTACCTCGAACTCAACGCCAACTACGATTTGGGCAATGGTTGGGGCATCAATGGCCACGTCGGCCACCAGAAGGTCAAGGGTTACTCAGACGCCGACTACACCGACTGGAAGCTGGGTGCGACCAAGGACATGGGTTTTGGCGTATTCGGCCTTGCCTACTCGACCACCAATGCCAAGGACAACTGTTCGGCGATCGTTGCCGCCGCCGGTACAGACGGTCGCAATCCCTACTGTTTCTCCAAGCAAGCCGGCCCGCGCGATACCTATGACGCCGGCAAGGGCAGGCTGGTTGCCACCTTCACCAAGTCGTTCTAAGTAATCGATCACGATCCCGCCGGCGACCCGGCCGGCGTCGGCGGGATTACCCAAACCTCTCAATCGCTAAAAGGAATCAGCCATGAAACTCGTTACCGCCATCATCAAGCCGTTCAAGCTTGACGAGGTGCGCGAGGCCCTCGCCGCCGTCGGCGTGCAGGGCATCACCGTCACCGAGGTCAAGGGATTCGGCCGGCAGAAGGGTCACACCGAGCTCTATCGCGGCGCCGAATACGTCGTCGATTTTCTGCCCAAGGTCAAGGTCGAAGCCGCAATTCGCGACGACCTGCTGGACCAGGTCATCGAAACCATCGAAAAAGCCGCCAGCACCGGCAAGATCGGCGACGGCAAGATTTTCGTCTTCGACGTCGAACAAGTCATCCGCATCCGCACCGGCGAAACCGGTGAGGAAGCCCTGTAAGGGAGAGCCGAAATGAGAAAGCTATTTGCAACCCTGCTGACGGTGCTCGCCGTCGGCCTTGCCGGCGGCGCATTGGCTGCCGACGAAAAGCCGGCCGGCATGTCCGGCATGTCCGGCATGTCCGGCATGAGTGGCATGTCCGGCATGAGTGGCATGTCCGGCATGGAGGCCGCTGCCCCGGCTGCCGCTGCTCCGGCTGCCGCTCCCGCGGCGGCTCCTGCCGCTGCTGCGGCACCCGTGCCCAACCGCGGCGACAATGCCTGGCTGCTGGTGGCCACGGCCTTCGTCATCCTGATGAGCATCCCCGGCCTGGCACTGTTCTACGGTGGCCTGGTGCGCAGCAAGAACATGCTGGCGGTGCTGATGCAGGTGTTCATCATCTTCTCGGTGATCAGCGTGCTGTGGGCCGTGTACGGCTACAGCGTGGCCTTTACCGAAGGGAATGCCTTCTTCGGCAGCCTCGACAAGCTGTTCCTCAAGGGCATCACGCCCGATTCGGTCGCCGCCACCTTCAGCAAGGGCGTGGTGGTCTCCGAATTCATCTTCGTCGCCTTCCAGGGCGCCTTCGCGGCCATCACCTGCGGCCTGATCGTCGGCGCCTTCGCCGAGCGCATCAAGTTCTCCGCGGTGCTGCTGTTCATGGTGCTGTGGTTCAGCTTCAGCTACCTGCCGATGACGCACATGGTCTGGTACTGGACCGGTCCGGACGCCTACACCACGGCGGAAGCCGCGGAAAAGGCCACCGCCACTGCCGGCTACCTGTTCCAGAAGGGCGCGCTCGACTTCGCCGGCGGTACCGTGGTGCATATCAACGCCGCCATCGCCGGCCTGGTCGGCGCCTACATGGTGGGCAAGCGCGTCGGCTACGGCAAGGACTCCATGGCGCCGCACTCGCTGACCATGACCATGATCGGCGCTTCGCTGCTGTGGTTCGGCTGGTTCGGCTTCAACGCCGGCTCGGCGCTCGAAGCCAACGGCACGGCGGCACTCGCCTTCGTCAATACCTGGCTGGCTACCGCGATGGCGGCGACTTCCTGGATGGTGGCG
>JALHNN010000245.1 GCA_022843505.1 Sulfuritalea sp. | reverse complement strand
GAATATGCCACCGACCACCAGCATTCGCGTACGGTTCTTCTGGTGCGCCATCATCGACAGCAGAAATAGCAGCACTAAAAAGGCGCAGGGATTGAAGGCGTCGAGCGCGGCGAGCAGTACCGTCAGCACGGGAAGCGACAATGTCGCCGCATCGAGGCTGCCTCCCCATGGCAAGCCAATGCGGCCGGATGCGATCGTCGGCATCGGCTTCGCCAGTTCCTCCCCGGCCAGCAGTCGTCCGTGGCAGGCTTCGAGGGCGCGCTCGAGGTCGGCACCCGTGGTTTCGGGCGACTCCCAGCCGACGCGCAACTCACCGCAGAACAGGAAGGCTGGCACTGCCGCCTCTTGTCCCAGCCGTTGCACGAGTTCCTGATACATTCGAGCATTGTCGGCGGAGCGGCTGAGTTCGCGCGATTCCAGCGCGATCCAGGCATGGCGCTGCGGCAGCGCCTCGACATGGGGACGAGCTTCAATGCAATGTGGACAAGCCGCCGACCAGAAGTAGTACAAGCGGATCTGCACCGTGCCGTCTGCAGCCCTGGCTATCCAGGCCGGGTCGGACGCGGCTGCCGGCCACAGCACGAAAAAGGAAAGCAGTATCAGGAGAATTCGCGTCAACATATTTCAGCACTCGCTGCCGACGTATGGCAGCGCTGGCCAGAGTCGTGTTATCCCGCCAGAGGCGAAAATGCCACGGCGCGGGACCGCTACACCAAGGGCACTCGATCGAGACCGTGCCCTGCATGGTGGCCTCGGGTGATCGAGGCGACCATGCATGTGGTCAAGCTGATCGAGAACCCTGCATTTCTTCCAGTCACGGCGCGCCAATCGGACGGCGCCGACCCGCCGGCACCATCCGCAGGCATACCGTATCCGGCTTTGCCGGAGACATAATTTTCAGTTCGCCTCGAAGCCGGCGTCCTCAATCACGGCCTTAAGCTGGTCGCGCGAAACTCTGCCGGCGTCGAACTCCACCACCGCCTGCTTCTGCTCCAGCGAGACCTCAGCCTTCGCCACGCCGGCCAGCGCGGTCAACACGCCGGTCACGCTTTTTACACAACCACCGCAGGACATGCCGTCCACCTTGATTGTCGTCGTTTCCATATCAGTCCTTGTTTGTTTGCCACCTGCGCAACAGCAGCGAATTGCTCACCACCGAAACCGAACTCATCGCCATCGCCGCGCCGGCGATGACCGGGTTCAACATGCCCAGCGCCGCCAGCGGTATGCCGAGCACGTTGTAGATGAAGGCGAAGAAGAGATTCTGCCGGATCTTGGCCAGCGTCGCCCGCGACAGCGAAATCGCGTCGGCCACGCTGCCGAGATCGTCGCGCATCAGGGTGATATCCGCCGCCTGCATGGCTACGTCGGAGCCCGCCGCCATGGCGAAGCTGACATCAGCTGCAGCGAGTGCCGGCGCGTCGTTGATGCCGTCGCCGACCATGCCGACCAGGCGCCCGCCGCCTTTGAGCCGATTGACGGCCTCGGCCTTGCCAGCCGGCAGCACCTCGGACTCGAAGCGCGTGATGCCCGCCTGCTGCGCGATCGCTTTTGCGGTGGCAGCATTGTCGCCGGTGATCATCACCACCTCGACACCAAGCCGGTTGAGGCGCGCAACAGCGGCAGGCGACGTGACGCGCAACGGATCGGCAATGCCGACCAGTCCGAGCAGAGCGTCATCGACCGTCACTGCAACCACGCTGCGCCCGGCCTGCGCCAACGCCTCGGCTTGCGGCACGGCACCAATCCGCCCGGCGATCCAGGACACGGAACCGGCGGCGACGCGCCTGCCCTCGACCATGCCCTCGATGCCGCGCCCGGCGGTAGTCGTCACGTCCTGCGGCGTTGCCACCGCGATGCCGTCGGCTTTGGCGCGGGCGACGATGGCGGCGGCGAGCGGATGCGTCGAGCCCTGTTCGAGACTGGCCGCCAAGCGCAGAAGAATCGCCGTGTCCCCAGCGCCGACTGCCACGACATCGGTCACCACCGGCCGGCCCTCGGTCAGAGTGCCGGTCTTGTCCACCACCAGCACTTGCAGCTTCTCGGCCGTTTCCAGCGCCACGGCATTGCGGATCAGCACCCCGGCGCGCGCGCCCTGCCCGGTGCCGACCATGATCGCGGTCGGCGTCGCCAGTCCGAGGGCGCAGGGACAGGCAATCACCAGCACCGCCACGGCATTGACCAGCGCCTGGGTGAAATCGCCGGCCAGCGCCCACCAGGCGACGAAGGTCAGCAGCGCGATCGCCACCACCACCGGGACGAAGATCGCCGCCACCTTGTCGGCCAGCCGCTGCACCGGCGCCTTGGAACCCTGCGCTTCTTCCACCAGCCGGATGATGCCGGCCAGCAGCGTGTGGCTGCCGACGCCCGTGGCACGGCAGCGCAGCAGGCCGTCGCCGTTGAGCGTGGCGGCAAACACTCTGTCGCCCCCGGCCTTGGACACCGGCAGGCTCTCGCCGGTGAGCATGGCCTCGTTGGCCGAGGAACTGCCTTCGATCACCTCGCCGTCGACCGGTACGGCCTCACCGGCGCGGACGACGAAGACGTCGCCGGGAATCAGCGTCGCCACCGGCACATCGGCCAGTTCGAGCCTGTCGCCGACGCGCCGCTCGACGCGCGCGGTCTGCGGCTGCAGCTTGGCCAGTGCCTCGATCGCCGACGAAGTGCGGGCCTTGGCGCGCGCCTCGAGGATCTTGCCCAAGAGCACCAAGGTGATCACCGTCGCCGAGGCCTCGTAATACACGTGGTGGTGGTGCAGGTCGGCCACCGTGACGACGAAACTGTAGGCCCAGGCCATGGTGGTACCGAGTGCCACCAGCACGTCCATGTTGCCGGCGCCGCCGCGGACGGCGTTGAAGCCGCCGACGTAGAAGCGCCAGCCGATCCAGAACTGCACCGGGGTGGCCAGCAGCAGTTGCAGCCAGCGCGGCAGGACATCGTCGTGGGCCGCCGTACTGCCATTGGCGCCGAACATGAACAGCATCTGTGCCACCAGCGGCAGCGTCAGTGCGGCGGAAATCCAGAAGCGGCGCAACTCTTCCTGATACACCGCCAGCTTGCGCGCCTTTTCCTCGGCGCGCGTGTCGCTTCCGGAAATGGTGGCGGTGAAGCCGGTCTTGACCACGGTGGCGATCAGCCGCTCCGGATCGGCCAGCCCCGGCACGTAGCGGATGCGGGCGCGTTCGGCGGCGAGGTTCACCGCGGCCTCGACGCCCTCCAGCTTGTTCAGCTGCTTCTCGATGCGCGTGGCGCAGGCGGCGCAGGTCATGCCGCCGATGGCGAGGTCGAGCGTCGCCGGCGGCACTTCGAAGCCGGTCTTGCGGATGGTCTCGACCAGTTTCACGGCGGTCACCTCCGCCCTGGCGTAGCGGATGCTGGCGCGCTCGGTGGCGAAATTCACCACGGCCTCGACACCGGGCAGCTTGTTGAGCTGCTTCTCGATGCGCGCCGCACAGGCGGCGCAGGTCATGCCGGCCAGCGGCAGATCGACGGATTGCAGTTCGGGTTCAACGATGGCGTTCATGCTTGTGGCTCCTGTTCGTGGCCGCCGGGGCGGCTGGAACTCCCTTGCAATGAAGTCTAAACTCCGTACCTTGGTACGGTGTCAAGGGGTGGCCATGAAAAAAGTTGCGGACCCGACGTTCACCATCGGCACGCTGGCAAAACAGGCCGGCGTCGGCGTTGAAACGGTGCGCTACTACCAGCGTCGCGGCCTGCTGGCCGAACCCGCCGCCGCCGGCGGCTACCGGCGCTACGATGCCGCCCACCTCGAGCGCCTCAATTTCATCAAGCGCGCCCAGGGCGTGGGCTTCACGCTCGAGGAGATCGCTGAACTGATGACCCTCAACGACACGAGCGACCACCGACTGGCGCGCGGACTCGCGGCCGAAAAGATACGCAACATCGAGGCGCGCATCGAGCAGCTGAACAAGGTGGCCGACGCCTTGCGCCAGCTGGTGCATCGCTGCGAGTGCGGCGGCCAGGACATGCCCTGCCCGATCATCCGCATGGCGCTGACGCCGTAGCACCGGCGCCGACCTTCAAACGGTGCAGACCACGCCCTGCCACAGCCGGCCGCCGAGGCTGGCGGCATTAAGCAAGCCCCAGGCACCGAAGGCCAGCACCACCAGCCCGGAGCCGATGCGCAGCGCCGGCGCCTGGGCGAGGTTGCGGAAGCGCGCCAACAGCAGCCCGGCCAGCATCAGGTTGGGCAGGGTACCGAGGCCGAAGGCCAGCAAGGTCGCCGCGCCGCGCGTGGCGCTGCCGGTCAGCAGCGCCATCGCCAGCACGCTGTACACCATGCCGCAGGGCAGCCAGCCCCAGAGCATGCCCAGCGGGAAGGCCTGGACCGGACCGCGCACCGGCAGGAAGCGGCGCGTGAGCGGCTGCACGCGCCGCCACAGGCGCTGGCCAAGGCGCTCGGTAAATGCCAGCGCGCCGGTGATCCCGGTGAGATAGAGGCCAAGCGCGACCATCATCAGGTTGGCCGCGACATAGAGCGTCATCTGCACCGGCAGCGCGTTGTTGAGCAGCAGACCCAGGCTGCCCAGCGCGCCCATCAGCGCGCCGGCCGTGGCGTAGCTGGTAATGCGTCCGAGGTTGTAAGCCAGATGCACCGGCCAGGAAGGGCCAACGGCATCGCGCGGCGCCTGTAGGCTGAGTGCGGAGACGACGCCGCCGCACATGCCGGCGCAATGCACGCCGCCGAGCAGGCCGACGAGGAACACGGCGAGGAATCCGCTTTCGGGCATCAGGCGGGAAACGAAAGTCGGCGCTGGTGATACGGCGCCAGGGTGGTCAGATGACCTTGGAGTAGCGTACCCGCTCCCGGTCGGTGCGCAGGTACTTGTCGAAGGCCATGGCGATGCCGCGCACCAGCAGGCGGCCGCGCGGCTCGACCGTAATCCACTGGTCGTCGATGGTCAGCAGGCCGCCCTTTTCCATCTCG
>JALHNN010000244.1 GCA_022843505.1 Sulfuritalea sp. | reverse complement strand
CGAGCAGAGGCATGGAGATCACGCCACCCCAGAAACGCGGCGCAACGACGCGCGCTATCGGATCGACGGCCATCATCTCCATGGCGGAAAGCTGCTCCGTGGCCTTCATCATCCCGATCTCGGCCGTAATGGCGGAACCGGCACGGCTGGCGAAGAGCAGCGCGGCCACCACCGGGCCCAGTTCCCGCACCAGCGAGAGCGAAACCAGCACGCCCAGGGCCTCGGTCGAACCGTAGCGCTGCAGGGTGTCGTAGCCCTGCAGGCCCAGAACCATGCCGACGAACATGCCCGATACGAGAATGATGATCAGGCTCAGGACGCCGGTGAAATAGATCTCGCGTATGGTCAGGTTGATGCGCCGCAGCGAGGTGCCCGAATGCAGGAGCATGGCGAGGAAGAAGCGGCTCGCGTAGCCCAGGCGCCAGATGCGGGACGTGACCTTCTGGCCCAGGTTGCGCAGTGCGCGAAGGACGGCGTTATCCACGGCGCGCCGCCCTTTCCATGAGTTCTTCGCCGTAGGGTCGCGCCGGATACTGGAAGGGCACGGGGCCGTCGGCCTCGCCCCAGACGAACTGGTGCACGTAGGGTACCGTGGAACGCTTGATCTCGTCGGCGGTACCTTCGGCGACGATCTTTCCGGCGGACACGAAATAGACGTAATCGACGATTTTCAGGGACTCCTGCACATCGTGGGTGACGACGACGGAACTGGCTCCCAGCACGTCGTTCAGCTTGCGGATCAGCTCGCCGATGATGGAAAGCGAAATCGGGTCGAGGCCGGCAAACGGCTCGTCGTACATGATCAGCATCGGATCGAGCGCGATCGCCCTGGCCAGCGCCACCCGCCTCGCCATGCCGCCGGAGAGTTCCGCCGGCATCAGGTCGTGGGCTCCGCGCAGGCCGACGGCGTGCAGCTTCATCATGACCAGATCGCGAATCACGGTTTCTGGCAGGTCCGTGTGTTCGCGCATCTGGAAGGCGATGTTGTCGTACACCGACATGTCGGTAAACAAGGCGCCAAACTGGAACAGCATGCCCATACGCCGGCGCAGACCATAAAGCCCGTCGCCGTCGAGTTCATGCACCGTTTGCCCGGCGACCCGGACCGATCCCGAGGTCGGCTTCAATTGACCCCCGATCAGGCGCAACGTGGTTGTCTTGCCGCAGCCGGAACTGCCCATGACGGCAACCACCTTGCCACGCGGAATCGTCATGTTGATTCCTGTAAGCACAGGCCGGCTGTCGTACGTGAAATTCAGATCTCGGATTTCGACGAGGGGTTCCAGGGACATGTTTGCACCGGGATCACCGGCTCGTTTTCTGTACGCAATTCTAGCAGAACCCCCGGCCGGCCAATGGGGGCAAGCCTTGAACTACGGGGTAAACGCCATGTAGAAACCGCAATGCGGCCACCCCTCGATCGGCTAGGATCACTGGATCGAACCAGCTCTGCGGAACCGCCCTTGAGCGAATTGAACGGCAAGATCGAATTGCTGATCGTCGACGATGACCCCCTCATCGCCGACGCACTCGGCTTCTTCCTCGGGCGGGAATACGCCGTCAGCACGGCATCGACCCGCGCAGAGGCCGTAGGCCTGCTGCGTGGCGGCCGGCATTCGCCGGCGTTGGCCCTGATCGACCTGGGCCTGCCACCCACGCCGCACCGCCCGGATGAAGGCTTCGCATTGATCGCCGACATCCTGGCCCACGCGCCGGGAACCCGCATCGTCGTACTTTCGGGACAGAGCGACGAACTCAACGCACGCCACGCGCGGGCACTGGGCGCCACCGAGTTCGTCGCCAAGCCGGCGGATCCGGAATTCCTCCGCCAGTTGATTCGCCGGGTGTTGTCTTTTAGAGACACCTCAACCGAAAACGAAGACGGTTTGATCGGCGCCAGTGCACCGCTACAGAAGCTGCGGGCCCAGTTGCGGCAGTTTGCCAATTCGCCGTTTCCCGTCCTGATCGAGGGCGAATCAGGCAGCGGCAAGGAGTTGGCAGCGGCAGCCCTGCACAAGCTGTCGGACCGCGCCCAGCGCCCTTACCTGGCACTCAATTGCGCGGCAATTTCACCCAACCTGGTCGAAGCCACACTCTTCGGCCATGCCAAAGGGGCCTTCACCGGCGCCAGCGGTCAGCGTGCCGGCTATTTCGAGGACGCCTCGGACGGCACCCTGTTCCTCGACGAAATCGGCGAACTGCCGCTGGAACTGCAGCCCAAACTCCTGCGCGTCCTCGAAAACGGGGAGTTTCAGCGCATCGGCGAAACCACGGCGCGCCGTTCATCGGCACGCATCGTTGCGGCCACCAACCGCGACCTGAAAAAGGAAGTCCGCGAAGGGCGCTTCCGCGCCGACCTGTACCACAGGCTTTCTGTATTCACCGTCACCATACCGCCGCTGCGCGACCTCGGCGAGGATCGCCTCCTGTTGCTGGAGCACTTTCGCGCCCTCTACGCGACCCAGGTCGACCTGCCCCAGTTTCGCCTCGGCCAGGAAGCGACCCGGCGCCTGCTGGCCTACCCCTTCCCCGGCAACGTCCGCGAACTGCGCAATATTGCGATACGGCTGACCACCAAATTCGCCGGACAGGAAGTCAGACTCGAGGACCTTGAGGCCGAACTGGACCCGGGCGGCGAAGCCGGCAGCGGCGCCGCAATCACCGCCCCCACGCTGGCGAATCGGGCCGAACTCGTGGCGATGGCATTGAACGACATCCAGAGCCGGCGGGATTTCAACCTTGATGCCACCTTGCGCCTGTGGGAAGAAGCCTACATCGAAGCCGCGCAGCAGCTCGCCCACAACAACATGAGCCAGGCGGCCCGCCTGCTCGGCGTGAATCGCACCACGCTATACAATCGCATAGAAACCCTGGCGCGGGAAAAACGCCTGCCTGCGCATTAGGAACGCCCCCGGATCGACGCCCCCCATGTACCTGGAACACTTCGGACTCAACGAACCGCCTTTCCGCATCACCCCGCACACGGACTTTTTCTTTGACGGGGCAAATCGGGGGGCGACGCTTGACGCGCTGATCTATGCCATCACCCACGATGAAGGCATCGTCAAGGTCAGCGGCGAAGTGGGCAGCGGCAAAACCATGTTGTGCCGGGTGCTGATGGAACGGTTGCCCGATACCGTAACCATCGTCTATCTCGCCAACCCCTCGCTGTCCCGCGACGACATCCTCTGGGCAATCGCCGATGAGTTGCGGCTGGAGATCCCCGAGAATGCGCGCACTTCGGTGGTCATGCGGACGCTGCAGGACCAACTGATCAAATCGTATGGCGAGGGGCGCCAGGTGGTGGTCCTGATCGACGAGGCCCATGCCATGCCCGCGGATACGCTGGAGGAAATCCGGCTGCTCTCGAACCTGGAGTCCAACCACAGCAAGCTGCTGCAACTGGTGTTGTTCGGTCAGCCCGAACTGAACGACACCCTGGCCCGGCCGGACATGCGCCAACTGAAGGAACGCATCACACACAATTTCGGCCTGGAACCCCTGGTTCGCGACGACATTGCCAGCTATCTGGATTTCCGCATGCGCGCCGCCGGATATCGCGGCCCCAGCGTATTCTCGCTGCCGGCCCTGAAACTCATCGCCCAAAGTTCGCTGGGACTGACCCGACGCATCAACATCATCGCCGACAAGTCCCTGCTTGCCGCGTTTTCCGCCGGCACCCATTCGATCGGTGTCAAGGAAGCGCAGGCAGCGATCCGTGACTGCGAGTTCAGCGATGCCACCTACCGTCGCCATGGCCGCACGCGCTGGCGCCCGCTCTGGCTCGCACTGGCCGTGACTGCAATCCTGGCTGGCGTGGCAATCCTGTTCCCCTGGCTCGGCGCGCCGACATCGCCCGGCGCCGCCGCTGACCTTCCGGTGGCCGCCGAGAAGCCGCCCCGGCCACCATCCACTGCTACCGAGCCCCAGGCTGCCGCGAACCCGCCCGGAAATGCTCCGGAGACGGCGATTCCTGCGCCTCCGGCCTTACCCGCAGCGACCGCACCGCAACCGGGACCGTCAGACCGCCCGGCCCCCTCTCCGCCGGCGGCGAACACAGCCGTGACTGCTGTGCCGGCTGCCGCTTCGCTAGCCGCGACAAGCCAGCGCACCGCTCCGGCAGCGGAAAGCCTGCCGACCGAAACCGCGAAGGCCCCGCCGGCAGCAGACTCCGCGAAACCACCGGCCCAGCCGGTGGCGGCGCAAAAAAAAATGGGTCGCCTGACGCGCGAACGCCTTGAAGCCAGCCGTCTTTGGCTTGAACAAGTACCCAGCGAACGCTGGTTCATACAGGTGTTCGACGCCGACGCCGCTCGCCACGCGGAGGTGGAGGCCCTGCTGCGCCGCATACCCGCAAAAAGCGAGGAAAGCGCGCAAGTCCGTGTCTACTACTCGGATCTCAGCGGCCGTCCGCGTTACGGAGTAATCTACGGCGACTTTGATAGCCGCGAAGCGGCTGCGGCAGCCATCCGGACGCTACCCAGACAGTTGCAGGCGAACAAACCCTACCCGCGCCAGGCGGTGCGCCTGCGTTAGACAGGCGCAACACTTCTGCAAGGGTTTTGTACTCAATCAAATCATTGAGTTGTACTGAAAATGTAATGTGTTATGCTAAGTATGGCCATTCCTACTGATCGGGGACTCGTTTGCGCACTACCGTGATTCCGCCGCTCCCTGTTGGGCTTGCTGTGTGCCTGGTGCTTACGGCGTGTGGCGGCTTGCAGCAAAAGCCTTCCTCGGGCGGACACATCAACGCCGAAGCGCAGGTTGCGACCAACAAGGACATTCCGGATCCCGTCGCGGCTACGCCGCTGTTGCCCCGCCCGCGCGCGGCCGCCAAGACGGAGTCCTATTCGGTATCGGTGCGCAACATCCCGGTGCAGGATCTGCTGTTTGCCCTGGCCCGCGACGCAAAGCTGAATGTCGATGTCCACCCCGGCATCAACGGCGTCGTCACGATCAACGCCATC
>JALHNN010000243.1 GCA_022843505.1 Sulfuritalea sp. | reverse complement strand
AACTCGCGGTCGACATCGTGTGCCAGAGGTTTCGCCGCGAAGCCACGCCGCGCCTCGCCGATCCCTCGCTGTTCCTTGCCAACGCACTGCACCAGGCCCATGAAAGCATCGTCCGCCACGCCAGGGACTGCCGTATTTCGGCCCACGCCGCACCGCGCACCACCTGCATCGCCTGCCTGGTCCAGGACGGGCTGGCGACATGGGCACATGCCGGCGATTCCCGCCTCTATCTCGTGCATGGTCGCGGCGGCGGACGACAGCGCGTCTTACGCACCCGCGACCACAGTCTGGTGCAACGCATGGTCGATGACGGCACGATCAGCGGCGACCAGGCCGCCCACCATCCGATGCGCAACCGGGTATTCAGCTGCCTGGGCGGCGGCAGCGAGCCGCAGATCGAACTTTCGGATCCGGTGGCCTTGCGTGACGGCGACCTGATCGCACTGTGCACCGACGGCGCCTGGTCGCCCCTGGGCGAAGGCCTGGCCACCGAACTGGCGCGCAGCCCCCTGACCAGCACCGTGCCCAGCCTGCTCGATGCCGCGGAGCGCGCCGCGGGGCCCGGCGCCGACAACCTGACCCTCGTCGCCATGCGCTGGGAAGCACCCGATCCGGATGGCGACACGCTCAAACAAGGCGCCGACGATTCGGACACCCCGGCGCTCGCACAGATCAGCGATGAGGACATCGATCGCGCTGTCGCCGAAATACGCAGCCGCCTGCCCTATACGCCCAACGGAGTCAGCCGATGAATCGCCCGCCGCAGCGCAAGAACCGGGAGGGCGCGCAGTTGCGACCCCTGACCATCACCCGCAACTACACGCGCCATGCCGAGGGCAGCGTGCTGGTCGAGTTCGGCGACACCAAGGTGCTGTGCACCGCCAGCGTCGAGGAACGCGTGCCGCCCTTCCTCAAGGGCAAGGGCCAGGGCTGGGTCACGGCCGAATACGGCATGCTGCCGCGCTCGACCAACACCCGCACCGACCGCGAAGCCGCCAGGGGCAAGCAGTCGGGACGGACCCAGGAAATCCAGCGCCTGGTCGGCCGCAGCCTGCGGGCGGTGACCGACCTGGGAGCGCTCGGCGAACGCCAGATCACGCTCGATTGCGACGTCATCCAGGCTGACGGCGGCACGCGCTGCGCTTCGATCAGCGGCGCCTGCGTGGCCCTGCATGACGCGCTATCGAAACTCGTCGCCGCCGGGAAGCTCGCGCGTCACCCGATGCGCGAACTGGTCGCAGCCGTCTCGGTCGGCATCGTCGAGGGTATTGCGGTCCTCGACCTCGACTACGCCGAGGACTCGGCCTGCGATACCGACATGAACGTGGTGATGACCGCCGGCGGCGGCATCATCGAAGTGCAGGGCACGGCCGAAGGTGCGCCATTCTCGCGCGCCGAACTGGATACCCTGCTCGGCCTTGCGGCAGCGGGCATCGGCGACATCGTCGCGGCCCAGAGGTCGGCGCTGGGACTATGACGACCATCCCCCCGCCCCCCTTCCCCGGGAAGGGGGTGATTGCGGCTCGCGAGCATTGCTCGCTCCGACCTTCCGGCTTGCGGCCACCTTGGGACGGCCCGGCGGAGGCCGCGTGAAGAAGCTTGTCCTCGCCTCGGGCAATGCCGGCAAGCTGCGTGAATTCGGCCAGCTCCTGGCGCCTTTCGACTTCGAGGTGCTGCCCCAGTCCGCGTTCGATGTGCCCGAGGCCGCGGAACCCCACGTCACCTTTGTCGAGAACGCCATCGCCAAGGCACGCCATGCCGCGCAACTGACCGGATTGCCAGCGTTGGCCGACGATTCCGGGCTATGCGTGTCGGCGCTGGGCGGCGCCCCGGGGGTGTTCTCGGCGCGTTATGCCGGCGAACCCAAGTCGGACCAGCGCAACAACGCCAGGCTGATCGCCGACCTCGCCGGCGTAGCGGACCGCCGCGCCCACTATGTCGCGGTGCTGGTGCTGATGCGCCATGCCGACGATCCGCAGCCCATCGTCACCGAAGGCGAGTGGCACGGCGAGATCGTCGATGTCCCGCGCGGCGCGGGCGGCTTCGGCTACGATCCCTTTTTCCTGGTTCCCGAACTGGGCAAGACGGTCGCCGAACTGCCGCACGAAGAGAAGAACCGCCGCTCGCATCGCGGCCAGGCCCTGGCTCAACTCATCGCTCGCCTGCGCGCCGGCGCGTGATACCGATCCGACCGGTCGCCGTCCCGCCAGCGCCGACTCTCACGGTTTCCGGCCTCGCCGCACCGCCGCCCCTGGCGCTTTACATACATTGGCCCTGGTGCGTGCGCAAATGCCCCTACTGCGACTTCAATTCCCATGAGCCGCATGGCGGCATCGACGAAGCGGGCTACCTCGCCGCCCTCATCGGCGACCTCGAAGCCGCGCTGCCACAAGTCTGGAACCGGCCGGTTGGCAGCGTCTTCATCGGCGGCGGCACCCCCAGCCTCATGTCGGCCGCAACCGCCGACGCCCTGTTGGCGGCGATCCGCATGCGCCTGCCGCTGCAGCCGGATGCCGAGATCACGCTGGAGGCCAATCCCGGCACGGCGGAGGCTGGCAAGTTCGCCGCCTTCCGCGCCGCCGGCGTGACTCGGCTGTCCATCGGCGTGCAGAGTTTCGACGATGCCAAACTCGCCGCCCTGGGCCGCATCCACGACGCCGGCGAAGCGCGGCAGGCGATCGAGCTGGCCCTGCGCCACTTCGAACGCGTCAACCTCGACCTGATGTACGCCCTGCCGCGGCAGACGCTTGCCGAGGCGCAGAGCGACATAGCCATCGCGATCGCCAGCGGCGTCGGCCATGTCTCGGCCTACCACCTGACACTGGAGCCGAATACCCCCTTCCACCATTCGCCACCGCCCCTTCCCGACGATGATCTGGCGGCCGACATGCAGGAAATGGTCGAGACCCGGCTGGCGGCCGCGGGATTCGTGCACTACGAGACCTCGGCCTTCGCGCAGGAAGGGCAGCGCTGCCGCCACAACCTGAATTACTGGACTTTCGGCGACTACCTCGGCATCGGCGCCGGCGCCCACGGCAAGCTCTCCAACCATGAGCGGATCTGGCGCGAGACCCGCCGGCGCCATCCGCGTGCCTATCTCGAGGCCGCCGCCCGCGGCGACTTCATCGCCACACGAAAAGAAGTGGCGATAGAGGAACTGCCCGGTGAATTCATGATGAATGCCCTGCGCCTGAGCCAGGGCTTTGCAGTCGAGTTGTTCACCGAGCGTACCGGCCTGCCGCTGGCGGCGATCGAAAAGTCGGCGCTGGCGGCACGGCGCGAAGGCCTGCTGGAGACTGCCGACGGCCAACTGCGGCCCAGTTTGCGGGGACGCCGGTTTCTGAACCGATTGTTGGCGTTTTTTCTCAAAGATTCCGTGACATAGTTGTCTGGAGAAAGGCCTGGCGGGAGCTATACTGGTATCAGGAATAGTCCCACCCCGTGATGGAGGCAATCGTGAAAACATCCAAACTGTTAATCTTGTCCGCGCTGACGGGCGCCCTGCTGGCGAGCTTCCAGGCGTCTGCGGCGGACACGGAACGCAAGACCGTATCGATCAACGACAAAGTACCGACGCCCGATCAGGTCGCCGAGGCCCTGTTCCCGAAGGAAGTGCAGGCCCTGAAGGCCGAGTGCGCCGCCGCCGAGAAGGCCGGCATGCGCTGCCAGAGCAGGATTCCGAAGTCGTCGCTGGATTCGGTGCTGGTCACCTTCCCGCGCGGCTCGGCCGCGCTGACCGGCGAAGCCAGGGAGTTCCTCGATGCCGTCGGCAAGGCTTTGCAGGCCAGGGAGTCCGTTTGGACCTCGCTGCGCATTGAAGGCCATACCGACATCACCGGCAGTCCGGCGGTGAACGAGAAGCTTTCGAAAGAGCGGGCCGATGTGGTGAAGGCGTATCTGGTCAAGAACTATGCGCTGAAGAACATCGAAACCGTGGGCCGCGCCAGCGAACAGCCGAAGGACAGCAACGACCCGACGGCTGCGGTCAACCGTCGCATCGAGTTCGTGCCCGAGTGGTAAGAAGATGTCGCGGGTAGCGTTGGACTGATTTCTCAGAGACCGCGCTGCCAGATGGGGCGCAGTTTGGCATGATCCGGGTGGTCGATGGCCTCCCGGATTTCTTTTAGCAGTCGCGGTTTTTCCTCGCCGAGCCTGCCTTTCAGCACCAGTCGGTTGGATACGTGGTCGGCGCGGAACACGGTGCGGCGCAGTTCCAGCGCGCCGATGAAGTTTTCCATCTCAAGAAAAAGTTCGCGCTCCGAGCACGACTGCCACTCGGGAAAACCGGCGCGGAAACGCTCCTCCCCGAGCGGGAAGTTCACCACCAGCGTGGCCAGGAACTCGGGTTGGGTAGCGTTCGCCAGTCGCGCCGAATTCTCCGCATGCTGTCGTGACAGGGCTTTGCCCCCAAGTCCGTTGAGGATCATTACCGAACGTTTGATGCCGGCCTCGCGCAGCTTGTCCAGCGCCTCGCGCGTGGATTCGAAGCTCTCGCCCTTGTTGACCTTTTCCAGTACCTCGTCGTCGCCCGACTCGGCGCCGACATAGGCCATGCTGAGTCCGGCGTCAGCCAGTTCGCGCAATTCCTCAACGGGCTTCTTGCGCAGGTTTCGCGGCAGGCAATAGCTGGAAACGCGGCGCACTGCCGGCAGGTGTTGGCGTATCGCCTCAAGCACGGCAAGCAGGCGGCGGGGCGGCAGCACTAGGGCGTCGCCGTCGGCGAGGAAGACGCGGCGCACACCATCGCCGAAGCGCTCGCCGCAACGGCGTATCGTTTCGAAGGTTTCGGCTTCGTCGCGCGCGCGGAACTTCTTCTGCGGCGCGGTATACATCTCACAAAATGTGCAGCGGTTCCAGGAGCAGCCGTCCGTCACCGGCAGGATCAGCGACTCGGCCTCGCTGGGCGGGCGGAACACGGGGTCGACGTAGCGAACCGGAAAGGCGGCGTTCATGGCGAAATTATGTCACGGGCGGTCAGCGAGCCTTGGCAT
>JALHNN010000242.1 GCA_022843505.1 Sulfuritalea sp. | reverse complement strand
CGCCGAAGAGGATGCCGTTGTTGGCGACGATGCCGATCGGATAGCCGTGGATGCGGGCGAAGCCGGTGACCAGCGTGGTGCCGTAGCGCGACTTGAATTCGTCGAGGCGCGAACCGTCGACCACGCGGGCAATGACCTCGCGCACGTCGTAGGGCTTGCGCGGGTCGGCCGGGATCACTCCCATCAGTTCGGCGGGATCGTAGAGCGGGTCTTCCGGCGTCGCCAGGTCGAGCGACATCGGCTTCTTCCAGTTCAGGTTGCCTACCACGCGGCGCGCGATGGACAGCGCATGGTGGTCGCTTTCGGCCAGGTGGTCGCAAACACCCGAGATGCGCGTATGCACGTCGCCGCCGCCGAGGTCCTCGGCGCTCACCACCTCCCCCGTCGCTGCCTTCACCAGCGGCGGGCCGCCGAGGAAGATGGTGCCCTGGTTCTTGACGATGATGGACTCGTCGGACATTGCCGGTACGTAGGCGCCGCCCGCCGTGCAGGAACCCATGACCACGCCGATCTGGGGAATGCCGGCGGCGCTCATGTTGGCCTGGTTGTAGAAGATGCGGCCGAAGTGGTCGCGGTCGGGAAAGACCTCGTCCTGGGTCGGCAGGTTGGCGCCGCCGGAATCGACCAGGTAGATGCAGGGCAGGCGGTTCTGTGCCGCGATTTCCTGTGCCCGCAGGTGCTTCTTGACCGTGATCGGGAAGTAGGAGCCGCCCTTCACCGTGGCGTCATTGGCGACGATCATGCATTCGACGCCCTGCACGCGGCCGATGCCGGTCACCACGCCGCCCGAGGCGACCTCGTTGTTGAACATGTTCCAGCCGGCCATGGCCGAAAGTTCGAGGAAGGGCGCTCCGGGGTCGAGCAGGCCGTTGATGCGCTCGCGCGGCAGCAGCTTGCCGCGCGCGACGTGCTTCTTGCGGTGCTCTTCCGGGCCGCCCTGTGAGACCAGCGCGGTCTTCTCGCGCAGGTCGTCGACCAGTGCCTGCATGGCGGCGACGTTGGTCTTGAACTCGTCGCTGCGGGTGTTGAGGGATGATTTGATGATGGACACTAGAATCCTCCGGTCTGAAGCCACTTTTCGATTTGCGGCAGACGGTCGGCGCCCCAGAAGGGCTCGCCGTCGACCATGAAGTAGGGCGCGCCGAACATGCCCTGGGCGATCGCCGCATCGGTCTCGTTCTTCACCCGATCCTTGATCTCCTGGGTGGCGATCGCCGTCTCGCAGGCGCCGACATCCAGCCCCAGGCTGCGCGCAATGTCGAGCACGACCGGCGTCTCGCTGATGTCGCGGCCCTCGGTCCAGTAGGCGCGGAACACGGCGTGGGCGAATGCCCGGGCTTTGGCGCAATCCTGCCCGTGCAGCCAGTAATAGCAGCGCGCGGCGGCGAGGCTGGAAACCGGAAACTTTGGCGGGAACTTGTAGGGAATGCCCATGTAGCGCGCCGAGCGGTCGAAGTCGCGCTTGCTGTAGTCGCCCTTGAGCGGGATCGTCACCAGCAGCGGCATGCCCGAGGCCTTGAAGGCGGCGCCCAGCATGACCGGACGCCACTTCACGCGGCGATCATATTTGGCCGCGAGTTCGTCGATGCGCTCGCTGGCCAGGTAGGAATACGGCGAAGTGAAATCGAAGTAGAAAGTGATGGGCTCGCTCATTGGTTCCTCTCCCGGCTCAGGCTGCCAGTGACCTGCCGATAACGAGGCGCTGGATGTCCGACGACCCCTCGTAGATCTGGCAGACGCGCACGTCGCGGTAGATGCGCTCGACCGGGAAATCGCTGACGTAGCCGTAGCCGCCATGGATCTGGATGGCGTCCGAACAGACCTTTTCGGCCATTTCCGAAGCGAAGAGCTTGGCCATCGAGGCTTCCTTGAGGCAGGGCCTGCCCGCATCGCGCAGGCTGGCCGCGTGGTGCACGAGTTGCCGCGCGGCCTCGATCTGTACCGCCATGTCCGCCAGGCGGAAATTCACGGCCTGGTGTTCGAAGATCGGCTTGCCGAAGCTCTCGCGCTCGTGCGAGTAATGCAGCGCCGCCTCGAATGCGGCGCGGGCCATGCCCACCGCCTGGGCAGCGATGCCGATGCGCCCGCCTTCCAGGTTGGCCAGCGCGATGCGGTAGCCCTGGCCTTCGGCGCCGAGCAGGTTCCCGGCGGGAATGCGGCAGTTCTCGAACAGGATCTGCGCCGTGTCCGATGCGTGCTGGCCAAGCTTTTCCTCGACGCGGGCGACGATGTAGCCTGGGGTGTCGGCGGGAACGATGAAGGCCGAGATGCCCTTCTTGCCCGCCCCCGGGTCGGTCACCGCGAAGACCACGGCGACATTGGCGTTCTTGCCCGTGGTGATGAACTGCTTGACGCCGTTCAAGACCCAGTGGTCGCCGTCACGGACGGCTTTCGTGCGGATCGCCGCGGCGTCGGAGCCGACATGCGGTTCGGTGAGGCAGAAACAGCCCAGCCATTCGCCGCTGGCAAGCTTCTTCAGGTACTTCTCCTTCTGCACGTCCGTGCCGAAGGCGTTGATGGGACCGCAGACCACCGAGTTCTGCACGCTGATGATGGTGGAGGTGGCACCGTCGCCGGCGGCGATTTCTTCCAGCGCCAGGGCCAGCGAGACGTAGTCGAGGCCGGCACCGTTCCACTGCTCGGGAACGACCATGCCGCAACAGCCGAGTTCGCCCAGCGCCCGTAGTTCCTCACGCGGGAAGTGGCCGGTCCGGTCCCAGTCGGCCGCCTTCGGCGCCAGTTGTTCACGCGCGAAGTCGCGCAGCATGTCGCGGATCTGTTCCTGTTCGGGACTCAACATCATCTCAGTAATCCTTGTATGACTTGCTGCCGGGGATCGGCTCGCCGGAATCGCGCAGGCGCACGGCCTCCTTGTAGCCCTTTTCTTCCGCGTAGTGCTTGAACCACTGGCCTTCCGGCGAATGGCGGGTGATGCCGTCGAACAGCGTGGCGATCATCTGGGTATTGGCCAGGCCCATGTTGTCGTAGGCCTGGTTGATCATGAGCTTCTGCATCATTAGCTGGTTCTTCGGCACACCGGCCATGCGGTTCGCCAGCTTCATCACCGCCTCTTCGAGTTGCTCCTCGGGAACGGCATCGATCACCAGGCCCCATTCCTTCGCCGTGCGGCCATTGATGGTGTCACCGGTGAGGAGCATGCGCTTGGCCTTTTCGGCACCGAGGCGATATACCCACATCGCCGTTGTCGGGCAGCCCCAGACGCGCGCCGGCATGTAGCCAATCTTGGCATCCTCGGCCATCACGACGAGGTCGCAGCACAGCGCGATGTCGCTGCCGCCGGCGACGGCGAAGCCCTGGACCTTGCAGATGGTGGGCTTGTGGCTGCGCCAGAGGCTGAAGAAGTCGTCGGTGAAGCCCTTCATCGCCCGGTAATCGACCATCGGGTCCCAGGGCATGGACTGGGTGCAGGGCGTATCGACGTCGGCTTCGGCGAAGTCCTTGAGGTCGTAGCCGGAGCAGAAGGCGCGCCCGGCGCCCTGCAGGATGATGACGTGGATGTCGTCGTCGGCGTTCGCCCGCTCCACCGCCAGCCGGATCTCGCGCGGCATCGCCGGGACGATGGCATTGAGCCTGTCCGGGCGATTCAGCGTGATGCGCGCGATGCGCCCCTCGGTGCTGTAGGTGAGCGTCTGCAGGCTCATGCCGGACTCAGGCGAGCTCGATGCCGATCGCGGTCGCTTCGCCGCCGCCTATGCACAGGCTGGCGACGCCGCGCTTCTTGCCGTATTTGCGCAGGGCGCCGATCAGGGTCACCATGATCCGTGCGCCGGAGGCGCCGATGGGATGACCCAGCGCGCAGGCGCCGCCATGCACATTGACCTTGTCGTGGGGCAGCTTAAGGTCGTGCATCGCCGCCATGGCGACCACGGCAAAGGCTTCGTTGATCTCCCAGAGGTCGACGCTGTCAATCGACCAGGCGTTCTTGGCCAACAGCTTCTTGATCGCGCCCACCGGGGCCGTGGTAAACAGACCGGGCTCCTGGGCGAAGGTGGAATGACCGACGATGGTGGCAATGGGCTTGGCGGCGAGCTTGGCTGCGGTCGAGGCGCGCATCATCACAAGCGCCGCGGCGCCGTCGGAAATCGACGAAGAGTTCGCCGGCGTCACCGTGCCGTCCTTGCGGAAGGCCGGCTTCAGCGTCGGGATCTTTTCCAGGTTGGCCTTGAAGGGCTGCTCGTCCTTGTCAACCACGACCTCGCCCTTCTTGCCGGCGACCGTCACCGCGGCGATTTCCCAGGCAAAGCTGCCGTCCGTGTTGGCCTGCTTGGAGCGGGTGGTCGAGGCGATGGAAAACTGGTCCTGGGCTTCGCGCGTGAATTTGTAGCTGTCGGCGCACTCCTCGGCGAAGGTGCCCATGAGGCGGCCCTTCTGGTAGGCATCCTCGAGTCCGTCGAGGAACATGTGGTCCTTGACCTCGCCGTGGCCGAGGCGGAAGCCGCCGCGCGCCTTGGGCAGGAGATAGGGCGCGTTGGTCATGGACTCCATGCCGCCGGCGACCATGACATCGACGCTGCCGGCAGCGAGCATGTCATGGGCGTACATCGCCGCGCGCATGCCGGAGCCGCACATCTTGTTGACCGTGGTGCAACCGGCCGCCAGCGGCAGTCCGGCACCCAGCGCCGCCTGGCGCGCCGGGGCCTGGCCCTGGCCGGCGGGCAGGACGCAGCCCATGATGACCTCGTCGACCTGCTCGGGCGTGAGTCCGCTGCGCTCGACGGCGGCCTTGATGGCGGCGCTGCCAAGCTGCGCGCAGGTAAGCGAGGCGAAGTCGCCCATGAAGCCGCCCATGGGTGTGCGGGCGGCTGAGACGATGACGATAGGGTCGGACATTGGAACTCCTCAACAATTCAAAAGCGGTTTCGGTGAAGGCTAACGCGAGCGCAGCGAGGGTTAAGCCGCACAGCGGCGGCCGTAGCCAAAGCCGCCCATGGGTGTGCGGGCGGCTGAGACGATGACGATGAGATCGGAAGAGCG
>JALHNN010000241.1 GCA_022843505.1 Sulfuritalea sp. | reverse complement strand
AATGGAACGGCACCCAGACCGTGCAACTCCTGCTGGAGCACCTGGAACCCGCGGGCTGATCCCGGGGTTTCCACGCCATGCTCGCGCCACTCCGCCCCTCATCCGATTGAATCGTTGCCTGCAGCTCCGGGGATATCCCGAGGCCCCGACGCAGCCGTTCTTCCCCCAATCAAGGCCTTGGCCAACGGCACATCGAACGTTGGGAAATGGTGGCTTTTCCAGAACCGCAGGATTTCCAGCAGTTCCACCCGGGCTCTCTGGAGCGGGACCTCTCCGCGAGCCAGAAGCGCAAGTGTCGACGTCATGTTTCCATGCGCCTCGTTGTGCTCATCGAAACTGCGAGCCAGGTCGCGACCCGCACCGGCAATACGCATGGCGCGGCTCTCGGCACGGAACTGCAGCAACATGAAATCGAACAATTCCGATATGCCGCTACAGAACCGGCCCTGGCAATCATCTCTGGCTACCGAACTTTCTGAGCAGTGGCACGTCTCGCTTCCCCGCGAACATGGAAAACCTGCATCGAGCCTCGCCATAAAGCCATCCAGTTGCCCGGGCAGATCGTCCATTGCTTTGCGTAGGGACTCGTGTGCATCCGCCCCGTTCATTTTTTTGCCTGGCCAGCCGCCCCCGGCGGCCTTGAATTGGATTTCAGAACCGCCCCGAGTCCTGCGAACGTCTTTTTTACGCGCGGATTGACCCGAAAAACAGCAACCCGCCCGTCACCTTCGACATGCATTTGGCTCAAGTATCCGCATTTGACGAGCCAGGCAATCCGCCGCCGGAGGGTTGCGGAAGAGCCGATGCCGAGGAGACCCAGCTGTTTCATGTTCAGGAAGCGGCCTTCCTCCTCTGCCGCCCCGATTGCGGTAAGGATATCCAGATCGATTTTTGTGCGGATCAGTGGGACAGCTTTCCAGACGAAGTGGCGCAGATCCTGAAGGAGCTTGAAAGACATTTTTTTATTGTTCCCGATTCTGGGTAGAAATCGCACTGGAAACGATTCTGTTATGCAAACCCGCGTTCAACAAGTGAAAAAAGCGATCAGAGTGATTGGAATCCTCTATACAAAGTCATAGCGGAAAAACCTGCCGCCCCATGGAACAAAGAAGCAACTTGTCCGACCAGTTCGCCATCGGTTCCGATTGGAGCCAAGTTAAACGCTGTTTCTGCCCTGAAATGGCAACAGATGCCTCTGCACTTGACTTGCGTTCAAGGTCTGACCACTAAACTTGCCTGAATCTGTCGGGCATCTTTGGAACGGACGCCGATCAGCCGCCGCACCCTCGCCTACGCGACACGCCGGTCGTCAGCTTCAGCAACAAGCTCGACCGCGGGGGCCGCGCACCGGTCATACCGCTCGACGAGATCGAGGGTGTGCTGAAGATCCAGTGCGCGCCGCCTATTGCGCCAGCTCGGCGCCGCTGTCCTGCTGGCGGAACAGTTCCCGCGCCGTCACCGGCATGCCGAACAGGTTGCCCTGGAAGGCGTGGCAGCCGTGCCGTGCCAGGAAGTCCCGCTGGCCTTCGTTTTCCACGCCCTCGGCGATCACCGCCAAGCCCAGGCTGCGGCCCAGGGCGATGACGGTGCGCGCGATGGCGGCGTCATTGCCGTCGCTGAGGATGTCGCGGACGAAGGACTGGTCGATCTTGAGCTGCGACAACGGCAGGCGCTTGAGGTAGTAAAGCGAGGAATAGCCGGTGCCGAAGTCGTCGAGCGAAAAGCTGACGCCGGCCTCCCTGAGCCTGCCCATCTTCGCCACCACGTCCTCGATGTCCTGCAGCAGCAGGCTCTCGGTAAGCTCCAGCTTGAGCAGCCGGGGATCGGCGCCGGTGACCGCGAGCAGATCAAGCACCTGATCGACGAACTCGGGTTGATGGAACTGGCGGCTGCTGACATTGACCGCCAGCGAGACGCACGACTTGCCATCGTCGGCCGCCCATGCTGCCAGCTGCCGGCAGGCGGTTTCCAGCACCCAGTTGCCCAGCGGCATGATCAGCCGGCTCTCCTCCGCCTGGCGTATGAACTCGCCGGGCAGCACCAGGCCGCGCTGGGGATGCTGCCAGCGCAGCAGGGCCTCGGCGCCGACCAGGCGGCCGTCGCCGTCGACCTGGCGCTGGTAGTGGAGGACGAACTGGCTGGTGGCGACGGCGCGGCGCAGGTCGGTATCGAGCACGGCGCGGGCGGCCACCGCCGCCTGCATTTCCGGATCGAAGAAGCGCAGGGTGTTACGCCCGGCCGCCTTGGACTGGTACATGGCGGTATCGGCCCGCTTCATGAGGTCGTCCACGGATACCGAATGGTCGCGGAACAGGCTCACGCCTATGCTCGCGGTGCAATGGTAGCTGCGGGTATTCAGTTCGCCGTCGGTTGATGACAGGTCGAGCAGATAGGGTTCGTTGAGCGCCGCCTGGATCTTTACCGCAACGCTTTCCGCCTGCATCGCGGCAGTCGCCTCGGCGTCGAGGTCCTCGAGAATGACGACGAACTCGTCGCCGCCGAGCCGGGCAACCGTATCGACCTCGCGGATGCTGGCGGCCAGGCGGCGCGCCACCTCGACCAGGAACTGGTCGCCGACGTCGTGGCCCAGGCTGTCGTTGAGCGTCTTGAAATCATCGAGATCGAACAGCAGCAGCGCGCCGTGCCGTCCATGCCGGGCGCTGCCGGCCAGGGCCTGGCGCAACCGTTCCAGCATCAGCCGTCGATTGGGCAGTCCGGTCAGCGGGTCATAGAAAGCGAGGTGGCGGATTTCGTCCTCGGCGGCGCGGCGCTGCGTGATGTCGGCGAAGGTGGTGACATAGTGGGTCGTGAAGCCCCTGGGGTTTTTCACCGCCGTGATGTTCGCCCAGCTCGGATATATCTCGCCGCTCTTGCGCCGGTTCCAGATCTCGCCGCGCCAGGTGCCGTCGCGCGCGATGGCTTCGCGCATCGCGTCAAAAAAGGCAGCATCGTGGCGGCCGGACTTGAGCAGGCTGGGCTTCTGCCCGACCACCTCGGCGGCGTCGTAACCGGTGATCTCCGTAAAGGCGCGATTGACCCGCAGGATCGCCGTGGCGGCGTCGGTGATCATGACGCCGTCCTGGGATTCGAAGGTGATCGCCGCCACCCGCAGGTCCGCCTCGGCGCGCTTGCGCTCGGTGATGTCGATGAAGCTGCCGCGCACCAGGCGCCGTGTCGCTGACGGCAGGCGCACCAGGCGCATCTCGCAACGCACCAGTTGTCCCTGGGCGTTGCGCAGCGTGCGATCGAAGACGAGTTGTTCGCCGAGCAGCGCGCGCTGGATCATTTCGGCGACGTTCTCGCCGGCGGTCTTGCCGTCGAACAGGCCCGGCGGATAAAAGCGATCGGCGCTGCCCCGGGTGATTTCCTCGCGACTGCAGCCGAACAACGCCTCGGCCTGGGCATTGGCGTCGATGAAGCGGGCCTGGTCGACGTCGTAGACGACGATGGCATCCGGCGCGCTATCGACCAGCACGCGCAGTCGCTCTTCGCTTTCGCGCAGCGATCCGGTCATCTCGCGCGCCTGGCGCAGGGCGCGGTCGCGCGTGGTGGCCACCGACCAGGCGATGGTGAACAACAACATGCTGGTCAGCAGGCCGCCGGCCAGCACCTGCAGCGAGCGCGTCGCATCGGCGCGCGACTCGAGCGCCGGCAGGCTGGCATAGCTCAGGGTCCAGGGCCGGCCACCGACCGTCAGGACTTCGCTCTTCACGAATTTCGCCGGCACCGCCCCCGTCCCGGCGCTGCGGAAAAGCAGAGTCTCGGGCCGCGGCTCGGTGCCGTCGTGGATGGTCAGTGCCAGGCCGCGCGCGCCGCCGCCTTCAAGGCTCTCCATCATCGGCGCCAGGTCGACGGAAGCCAGGACGTAGCCGCGCAGGGAGCCCCCCGCCTTGGCCGGGACCGCGAGGTAGATCTCGAAGCCGGGAGCGCTCGCTCCGGCGCCGGTGCGCCCCGGGCTGAAAGCGATCGCCGGCGCGCCGCTTCTCTGCGTCAGCTGCATGGCCGCACGCGGCTCCGCGTCCCGCCACAAATCCCTGCCGACAGACTTCGCCACGTCGCTGCCGGCAGGTTCGCCGTAGATCTTGAACACGTAATGATCGCGCCGGCCGGGCGGCGCCGGCGCAAAGCCGGGCAGTCCGTCGCGGCGCGCCGCAGCGACGAGTTGCGGCAGTTCGGCGTGATCGACGGCGCGCGCAAAGCCCATGCCCTGCAGCCCCGGGGATTCGGCGCCGAGGCGCAGTGCGCCGACATAATCCCGCCAGTCCTGGCGCGAAACATGGTCGCTGGCCGCAAACAGCGCCGCCGCCGCGCGCAAGGCCCGGCCGTAATCGCCGACCCGCGCGCCCAGGTCCGCCCGCAGCCTGCCTGCCTCGGCATCGAACTCAAGGCGCAGGCGCTGCTCGAAATCCTCCCTGGCGTCGCGCCAGGCGACGAAGGTCAAGGCCAGTGCGCAGGCCAGCGCGATCCATGCCGGCCACATGCCGGCTCGGCGGCGCGATGGGCGGCTGGTCACTTCAGGAACGGCATCGGTCGGCATCGACGGCGGCTGGCTGGCTGATCTTGCGCAGGCGCGATCTTACACCCTCATTCCTGCGTCATGGGCGGGCGGATGGCCCGCATCGGGTCGCCGAACGCCGGCGCGATGCCCGGCCCGTATAATCGCGAGCCTTCGCCGCCATCCCGCCACCGCCGTGTCCAAGCTCGCCCACGAAATCGCCCGCCGCCGCACCTTCGCCATCATTTCCCACCCCGATGCCGGCAAGACCACGCTGACCGAGAAGCTGCTCTGGTTCGGCGGCGCGATCCAGGTCGCCGGCGAGGTGCGGGCGCGCAAGGCATCCCGCCACGCCACCTCGGATTGGATGGAACTGGAAAAGCAGCGCGGCATCTCGGTCACCAGTTCGGTGATGCAGTTTCCCTACCGCGAGTGCATGGTGAACCTGCTCGACACGCCGGGCCACGAGGACTTTTCCGAGGACACCTACCGCACCCTCACCGCCGTCGATTCG
>JALHNN010000240.1 GCA_022843505.1 Sulfuritalea sp. | reverse complement strand
GGCCGCTGCCTTGGCCTCGGCGGCCGCCTTGTCCGCGTCGCGACGCTTCAGGGTTTCGGCGTACTCGTGCTTGCGCTGTTCGATCTTCTTTGCCCGTTCGGCGTATTTGCGCTCGCGTTCGGCGCGCTTCCTGGCCCGTTCCGGCGCCCCCGCCGCGCGCGCCGCATCCTCGCGCCGGTTTTCCTCAAGCTTGCGCTGCGCTTCGGCGCGCTCGGCCGCAGCCTCGGCACGCCGACGTTCCAGCTTGCCCTGCTCGTCGGCCAGGCGCCGCTCGCGTTGCGCCGCGCGTTGCCCCTCCTGTTCGCGATAGCTGGCCTCGGCGACCGGGCGCCCGATTTCATCTTCCTTGTCCCTGGCGGCGCGCCTCGCCTCTTTCTCCGCGATCTTCGCCTGCCGCGCTTCGCGCTCAACGCGTGCGGCCTCCTTTTCCAGCGCTTGCGCCTCGCCGCTTGCAGCCGTGCGCCGATCCTGCGCCGTCGTCATGCAGCCTATGGCCAGCATGCGCGTATTGCAGTCCGCCTTGTCCGCCTCGAAGCGCTTCTGCGCGGCCTCGCGCAGCTCCTTGGCACGCGCCCGCGCTGCCGGCGCGGTTTCGGGCGTGATCGCGGGCGCGACCGGCGTCTCGCCCCGCACTGCGGGCGACGCCGACAGGCCAAGCAGCAGTACGAACGGCAGCAGGTAAATTCGTGGATCCATGACGGGCGGCAGCTTATCCGGTTCGCTCGCGCTTTGCCACGGTAGGCGCACCGGCTTTTCGGGCTAAACTCGCCGCGATACGTAGAACGCCGGGCCGCAACCCATCGGCACCGACGGCCATGGTAGAGGGCGGAGGAGGGGCAACGTGAGCGAGGTCATCGTCATCGGCGGCGGCATTGCCGGCATCTGCGCCACCCTGGAATTGCTCGAGGCGGGACGCCGGGTACTGCTGCTCGACCGCGACAAGGCGGAAAACTTCGGCGGGCTGGCGAAGGAGAGCTTCGGCGGCATCTTCCTGGTCGGCACCCCGGAACAGCGCCGCGCCGGCATCCGCGATTCCCCCTCGCTGGCGCTGGACGACTGGCGCGCCTTCGGCGAACTCGATCCGGCCGACCGCTGGCCCAATGCCTGGGCCGAGGCCTATACCCACCGCTGCCACGACGACGTCGGCCTCTGGCTGCGCGCCCGCGGCGTCGGCTTCCTGCCCGCGCCGCACTGGGTCGAGCGCGGCCTGTTCGCTCCCGGCAACTCGGTGCCGCGCTTCCACATCGTCTGGGGCACCGGGCGCGAACTGGCGCTGCGCCTGATCGCCGCGCTGGAAGCCCATCCGCGGCGGCAGAACCTGGAGATCCGTTACGGCCAGCGCGTCGAGGAGCTCGTCAGCGCCAACGGCCGTGTCACCGGCTGCCGCGGCACCGGCGAGGCGGACGGCAAGGCTTTCGAACTGTCGGCCGGCTCCGTGATCGTTGCCGCCGGTGGCTTCAACGGCAACATCGATCGCGTGCGGCAGCATTGGCATCGCGACTGGCGGTCGCCGCCGCCAACGATATTGAATGGCTCGCATCGTTATGCCGATGGCCGCCTGCATGACGCGGTGAGCGCGGCGGGCGGCAGCCTGACCCACCTCGACAAGATGTGGAACTACGCCGCGGGTATCCGCCACCCGCGGCCACGCAAGCCCGACCATGGCCTCTCCATCGTGCCGCCGCGCTCGGCGCTGTGGCTGGACTGGAGCGGGCGGCGCATCGGGCCCATGCCGCTGGTCACCGGCTTCGACACGCGCGACCTGGTCGCCCGGGTCTGCGCCACCGAGCGCCAGTACTCCTGGCAGCTGCTGAACCGGGCCATCGCCATCAAGGAACTCGCCGTCTCCGGCGCCGAGCACAATCCCTCGATCCGCGACAGGAAGAAGCTCGCCTTCCTGCGCGACCTGCTGTTCGGCAACAAGTGGCTGTACGACGAACTGATCCATGGCTACGAGGATGTCATCACCGGGCGCGACCTGCCCGAGCTGGTGGCGAAGATGAACGCGCTACAGGGCGACGATGCCGTCAGCCTCGACGAAGTTCGTGCCGCGACGGAAGCCTACGATGCCCAGATCGATCGGGGCCAGACTTTCCACAACGACGAGCAGCTGCGGCGCATCGCCTACGTGCGCCACTGGAAGGGGGATCGCCTGCGGACCTGCAAGTTCCAGAAAATCCTCGACCCGAAGGCCGGGCCCCTGGTGGCGATCCGCGAGTTCATCATCAGCCGCAAGAGCCTGGGCGGGATACAGACCGACCTGCAATGCCGCGTGCTCGACGCCGCCGGCGTGCCTATCCCGGGGCTATACGCGGCGGGCGAAGCCGCGGGTTTCGGCGGCGGCGGCATGCACGGGCTGCGCGCGCTCGAAGGCAGCTTCCTCGGCGGTTGCATCCTCAGCGGGCGGCTGGCCGGGCAAGCGGCGGCGGCCTGAGTAAGGCGACACAAGGAGAACCCGAGATGAAAAAGACCGGCGCATGGATGGCGGTGCGGGCACTCGAAGCCCTCGGCATCCGCTACACCTTCGGCATTCCCGGCGTACATAACACCGAGATCTACGACGAACTCAACAGTTCGGAGCAGATCACACCGGTGCTCGTGACCCACGAGGGCGGCGCGTCCTTCATGGCCGACGGCGTCAGCCGCACGTCGGACCAGACCGGCACGCTGGTGATCGTTCCCGCCGCCGGCGCCACGCATGCGGCCAGCGGCATCGGCGAAGCCTTCCTCGACGGCATCCCGATGCTGGTGATCTGCGGCGGCATCCGTACCGACCTCGACAAAAAGTACCAGCTGCACGAGTTGGACCAGCATGCCTTCCTCGGAGCGCTGACCAAGGCCAGCTTCCTGGTGCGCACGCATGAAGAAATCGTGCCGACGCTGTTCAAGGCCTGGGAGATCGCGCATTCGGGCGAACCGGGCCCGGTCTTCGTCGAGATCCCGGTCAACCTGCAGATGTTCCCCGGCGAGGTGGCGCCGCTGCCCCCCGTGCCGGTGATCGCGCGCCATCACCGTGTCGCCGGCGCCGACTTTCAACGCGCGGCGCAAATGCTGATGGCGGCGAAGAAGCCGGCACTGTTCCTCGGCTGGGGCGCACGCCATGCCTTTGATCTGACGCGCGCCATCGCCGAGCATCTGCAGGCGCCGGTGGCCACCACGCTGCAGGGGCTCTCAGTGTTTCCCGCCAATCATCCGCTGCACTGCGGTTTCGGCTTCGGTGCCGCCGCCGTGCCCGCCGCGCGCAACGCCTTCGCCGACTGCGACTGCCTGCTGGCGGTCGGTACGCGCTTCGCCGAGATTGCCACCGGCAGCTTCGGCGTCACCGTGCCGCCGAATCTGATCCATGCGGACATCAACCCTCAGGTGTTCAACGCCAACTACCCGGCGGCGATTGCACTGGAAGGCGATGCGGTGGCGGTGCTGGGACCGCTGCTGGAAGAACTGCGAAAAGTCGGCGCTGGAGCTACGGCGAAAACCGAACTCCACGCCCGCATCCGCAAGGACAAGGACGCCTACCGCGATGAATGGCTGCGCCACGACAGCAGGGGCAAGGTCAATCCGGCAGTCTTCTTCCAGGCCCTGCGCGGCGCCGTGCCCGACGATGCGATCGCCGTGGTGGATGACGGCAACCACACCTACCTGACGGCCGAGCTCTACCCCGTCCACCAGTCGAAGGCGCTGATCGTGCCGACCGATTTCAACGCCATGGGCTATGCGGTGCCGGCCTCGATCGGCGCCAAGCTGGTCAATCCCGAGCGCGAGGTATTCGCCATCGTCGGCGACGGCGCCTTCACCATGACCTGCATGGAGATCGTCTCCGCCACCCGGCTGGGCCTCGGCATCATCTACTACGTGTTCCACGACGGCGAGCTGTCGCAGATCGCCCAGGCGCAGGAGATTCCCTTCAACCGCAAGCCCTGCACCGCGCTGGGCGCCATCGACTTCAGCGGCGTCGCCATCGCCACCGGCGCCGAGTACATCATGGTGGAAAGCAACGAGTCCGTGGTCGCGGCGATCGCCCGGGCGCGGGAGACGGCCGCCGCCGGTCGCTGCGTGATCGTTGACCTGATCATGGACTACTCGAAGCGCACCGCCTTCACCCAGGGCGCGGTGAAGACGAATTTCAAGCGCTTCCCGCTGGCCCAGCGCCTGCGCATGGTCGGACGGGCCTTGAAGCGCAAGATAACCGGCTGAGGACGGGCTTGCCAAGTCGGCGCTTGGAGTCTATGGTGCGAGTTCCGCAACCCCACGGAGGAGAACCATGAAGAAAATCGCCGCACTCGTCGCCGTGTTGTTCTCGCTTGGCGCGGCCTCGGCCTGGGCCTGCCCGGGCGACAAGGCCAAGGACGACGGCAAGCAGTCCACGCCGAAGAAGCCGACGACATCGCTGGGCATCAACTGAGGCCCTGGCCCCCGCGAACAGCAGGCCGTCCCCCGCAAGGGCGACGGCCTTTCTGTTTTCAGTCGGTCACGGCTTCGGTGTCGGTGCGCCGCGACAGTGCCGTGGCGGCCACGCCGCTGGCGACGATCAGCACCACGCCCAGCCAGCTGGTCAACGGCAGGGTCTCGCCCCACAGCAGCATGCCGAAGGCGCTGGAAAACACCACGGTGCTGTAGGCAAGGCTGGCCGATACCAGGGTCTTGCCGCGCTTGTAGGCGGCCGTCATGCAAAGCTGGGCCAGCACGCCGAAGCCGCCGACGCCGAGCAGCAAGAGCCATCCGCGCAGGTCGATGGCGTGGAAGGCGCCGGCCGACAGCAGCCAGGGCAAGCCGCCGACGGCGGAGAGCGCGGAGAAGTAGAACACCGTGCGCCATTCGGGTTCGCCAAGCTCGCCCAGGCGTCGCACGTTGAGGTAGGCGACGCTGGAAATGATCCCCGAGCCGAGGCCGAACAGGGCCCCCAGCCACTGGTCGCGCTCCAGCGTCGGCTGCAGCAGGATGACCACGCCGACGAAGCCGGCCGCCAGCACGACGGGAAAGCCGCGCCGCATCGGCTCGCCGACCCACAGCACCA
>JALHNN010000239.1 GCA_022843505.1 Sulfuritalea sp. | reverse complement strand
TCTGCCGGTAGTCCCACCACGAGTAGCTTTTCGGCGCCTGCTCGAAGAGGCGGAAGGCATCGCTCAATCCCAGGCCCAGGAATTCGCGGAAGGCCGCGCGTTCCGGCCCGCTGCAAAGCATCTGGTCTTTCCACGCCACCGGGTCATGCACGTCCGCATCCTCGGGCGCGATGTTGTAGTCGCCGAGCAGGGCCAACTTCGGCCAGCGCGGCAGATCCTCGCGCAGGGCGGCGTTCAACGCCGCCAGCCAACGCAGCTTGTAGTCGTACTTGTCCGTACCGACCGCCTGGCCGTTGGGCATGTAGGCGCAGACGATGCGCACGCCATCAATGGTTGCGGCGATGACGCGCTTCTGCTCGTCGGCAAAGCCGGGAATGTCGCAGCGGACATCCTCGGGAGCCGAACGCGACAGGATTGCCACGCCGTTGTAGGTCTTCTGCCCGTTATGCACCGCGTGGTAGCCGGCGGCGGACAACTCGGCGAAGGGGAAGCCCTTGTCTTCGGTCTTGGTCTCCTGCAGGCAAACCACATCGACCGGATTGGTGGCCAGCCAGTCCAGCAGGTGGGGCAGCCTCACCTTCAGGGAATTCACGTTCCAGGTCGCCATCTTCATGCACTGATGATACCTGAGCCGACCCGCCGTCTATAATCGAAGCAGGACGGGTGCCCGTCCGGAAGAGGAGGTGTCCCATGTTCGACTCGCCTCTGGCGCCATGCCCCGTATGCGGCGAAATGGTGTTGCTGGATCAGACCAAGGCCGAGTGTGCGCACGAGCACAAATGCGGGAAAAAGACGGTTTGCCCCCTGCAACGCTATTTCAGCGGCATCGATTTCAGCGTCCCGCAGCCGAAGGAGAAATTCAGTGACACTGGATTCCGATAGACGCAGTTTCTGGCGCGCGGTGTTCCGTTCGCCGGTCAGCCTGGACACCCCTGACGGGGAAATCGCCGCGCAACTTCAGGATATTTCCCTCAAGGGTGCGTTGCTCGAAACCGTGCATGCCTGGAACCCGATTCCCGGTACGGAGTGTCGCCTGTCGCTGAAGCTTTCCCCCGAAGCGACGGTCGCAATGACGGCGGACGTCGCCCATGTCGAAGGCCGCCACATCGGGCTGCGCTGCACGTCCATCGACCTCGACAGCATCACCCATCTGCGGCGCCTGGTAGAACTCAATAGCGGCGACCCCGCCCTGCTCGAGCGCGAGTTCGGCAGCCTGGTGCGCGCCGACTCCTGATCGGCTCAAGAGTCGGCGCTGGCAGCACGCCGACTCGGGCCGCCAAATTACGCAGCCACGGCCATCCCGCTGTGGCGGAGCAGCGCATCGGGACGCGGTTCGCGGCCGCGGAAAGCCCTGAAGGACTCCAGTGCCGGACGCGAGCCGCCGACGGCCAGGATCTCGCGCCAGAAACGCTCCCCCGTCGCCGGATCCAGCGTCGTACCGCAGTCCTTCGCCGCCTCTTCGAAGGCTTCGTAGGCGTCGGCCGAAAGGACTTCCGCCCATTTGTAGCTGTAGTAGCCGGCCGCGTAACCGCCGGCGAAAATGTGCGAGAAGCTTTGCGGAAAGCGGTTCCATTCCGGCGGCAGCAACACCGCCACCTCCGCGCGCACCTCGGCCAACAAGTCCATGAACGCTTTCCGGCCTTCCGGCGCACCGTGCAATAGCAGGTCAAACAAAGCGAACTCGGCCTGGCGCAGCGTGAACAGCCCGCTCTGGAAATTCTTCGCTGCGATCATCCGGTCGTAAAGCGCGCGCGGCAGCGGCTTGCCCGTCTCGGCATGGGCCGTCATTCCCGTCAGGACGTCCCATTCCCAGCAATAGTTCTCCATGAACTGGCTCGGCAACTCGACGGCGTCCCACTCGACACCATGGATGCCCGACACCGGCAGCTCGTCGACCTCGGTCAGCAGATGGTGCAGGCCATGCCCGCATTCGTGGAACAGGGTGATCACATCGTCATGACTGAAGGTTGCCGGCCGCATCTGCGCGCCTTCGCCGACCGGGCCCGGGAAGTTGCAGTTGAGGTAGGCCACCGGGGTCTGCACCCCGTTGAGGATCCGCCGTCGCGTCACCGCCTCGTCCATCCAGGCGCCGCCGCGCTTGGTGTCCCGCGCATAGAGGTCAAGGTAGAAGCGGCCGATCAGGCGTCCGTCGCGCTCGATGCGGAAAAAGCGCACATCGGGATGCCAGGCCGGCGCTTCGTCCGCCTGCAACTGCACCGCGAACAGGGACTCGATGACGCGGAACAGTCCGGCCAGAACCTTGTGTTCCGGGAAGTACTGCTTTACTTCGTCATCGGAAAAGCTGTAGCGCTGTTGCTTGAGCTTTTCCGAGGCCCAGGCAATGTCCCAGCTTTCCAGTTTCTCCAGGCCCAGTTCCTTGCCGGCGAAATCGCGCAATTCCGCGACATCGCGCTCGGCGAAGGGGCGAGCCTTCCTCGCCATGTCACGCAGGAAGGCGGCAACCTGGCTCGGGGTGTCGGCCATCTTGGTCGCCAGCGACACCTCGGCATAGCTCGCGTAACCCAGCATCGCCGCCTCTTCGTCGCGCAGGGCGAGGATCCTCTCGATCAGCGGTCCGTTGTCCCATTCGGTCTTGCCGAACTCCGAGGCACGCGTGGCATAGGCGCGGTACATGCGCTCGCGCAGGCTGCGGTTGTCGCAAAACTGCATTACCGGCATGTAGGAAGGCGCATGCAGGCTGAACTTCCAGCCGCCGCGTCTGGCGTCATCGGCCTCCTTCGCTGCGGCCTCCCTCGCGGCGGCCTTGGCGTCCTCGGGCAGGCCCGCGAGTTCGCTTTCGTCCTCGATCCATTCGGCATGGGCATTGGTCGCATCGAGAAGGTTCTCCGAAAACTTGGCGCCCAGCGCGGAGAGCTCCTCCTGGATTTCCTTGAAGCGCGGCTTGCGCTCTTCCGGCAGCTCGGCGCCGGACAGGCGGAAGTCGCGCAGGTCGTTCTCGATGATGCGGCGCCGCGCCGGCGAGAGCCCGGAAAATTCATCGCCCTGCGACAGTTGCTTGAACTTGGCGAACAGGGCCAGGTTCTGGCCGAGTTCGGCATAGAAGCTCGACACCTCGGGAAGCAGCGCGTTGTAAGCCTCACGCCAAGGCGGCACATCATTCACCGAATGCAGGTGGCCGACGATGCCCCAGGCGCGCGACAGGCGCTCGCCCGCATCGAGCATGGGCTGGACGAAGCGGTCCCAGGTCGCCGGCGTTTCCGGCGCGACCAGGGTGTCGATCAGGGTGCGATTTTCATCGAGCAACTGGTGGATGGCGGGGGCGACATGTTCGGGCTGAACGGCATCGAAGCGGGGAAGGCCGCTGAAATCGAGGAGTGGATTCATGCTGTCCATCATGGGTGCGAAAGGTGGGGCTTTCAAGGCCCCGTCTCCAGGCTTTTACTCTACGAGGTCTTTGTAGGCGTGAAAGCTGGCGTGTCCGAGCCAGGGCAGGATGATGATCATGCCCAGCAGCAGCGTGGCGAAGCCGAGGCCGGTCAAAAGCATCAGGATCATCGCCCACAGCGCCAGCGGCAGCGGATTCTCGGCCACGGCATTGACGCTGGTGGCAAGCGCGGTAAGCAGGTCGCAGCGGCGGTCGACCAGCATCGGCATGGAAACGACGCTGACGGCGAACACCAGGGCGGCGAGCAGACCGCCGGCGCACATGTAGACGAAGAACAACAGATAGTGCTGCGGATTGATCAGTATCTCGATCATCATCGCCATCGGCGTCAAGGCCGGCCCCTTGTAGAACAGCGCGACGATGACCACCGAAGCGACCTGCCAGGCCGTGCCGGCGAGGATCGAGAGCAGCGCAAAGCCGACAAGGCCCGAGGGATTGCGGCGCCAGGCCAGCATCGAATCCACCAGCTTTGCCGGCTCGCCCGCGAGGTAACGGCGCGACAGTTCGTACAGGCCGGCTGCCAGCATCGGCGCGACCAGCATGAAACCGGTGATGGCGGCGGCAAACAGATACGGGAAGCCCGCGGTAACACCCAGGATCACGGCGCCGGTGACGGCGATGGCGATGCCGTAGAACAGGCTGGCGGCGGGCTGGCGGCGGAGATCCTTCCAGCCCAGGCGTAGCCAGGTAACGGGCGTCCCGAAACCGATCTGGCGCACGCGGACAAGAGTCGGCGCTGGCGCTACGGCGTCGCCCTCGCTCATCGCCGGATCAGCTTGCCTGTACGCCGGTCAGGCGCGTCAGGGCTTCACGATAATTGGCCGCGGTCTTCTCGATGATTTCCGCGGGCAGCTTTGGCCCTGGGGCCGTCTTGTTCCAGTCCAGGGTCTCGAGGTAGTCGCGGACGAACTGCTTGTCGAAACTTGGCGGACTGCTGCCGGGCTTGTAGCGGTCGGCGGGCCAAAAGCGAGAGGAATCGGGCGTCAGCACCTCGTCGATCAGGTGCAGGCGGCCTTCGTCGTCGCGGCCGAACTCGAACTTGGTGTCGGCGATGATGATGCCGCGCACGCGGGCGAATGCCGCCGCCTCGCGGTAGAGCCGCAAGGTGGTGTCCCTGACCGTCTTCGCCAGGTCCGCGCCGATCAGCTTTTCCACCTGCGAGTAGCTGATGTTCTCATCGTGGTCGCCCATCTCGGCCTTGGTTGCAGGGGTGAACAGGGGTTCCGGCAGTTGCTGGGCCATCTGCAATCCGGCCGGCAGCGGAATGCCGCAGACGGCACCCGTCGCCTGATAGTCCTTCCAGCCCGAACCGATCAGGTAGCCGCGCGCCACGGCCTCGATGGGCAGCGGCTTGAGGCGCCTGACCACCAGGGCGCGGCCGCGCACCTGGGACTTTTCATCCTCGCCGGACACCACCGACTCGGGATCGATGCCGGTGAGCTGGCTGGGGATCACATGCGCCAGCTTGCCGAACCAAAAATTGGCCATCGCAGTCAGCACCGCGCCCTTGCCCGGAATCGGATCGGGCAGGATCACGTCGAAGGCCGAGAGGCGGTCGGTGGTGACGATCAGGAGCTTGTCCTCACCGACGGCGTAGATGTCGCGCACCT
>JALHNN010000238.1 GCA_022843505.1 Sulfuritalea sp. | reverse complement strand
GCCGCCACTACGCGCAATCTCTGCGGCCTGCTTGATGAGACGGGGCTGCGGATGCTCGGGATGGATCTGGAACAGCTGGGCCATTCAGGGATCGGGAATCAGGTGTCGTGGATCGGGGACGCGAATTCTAGCGGCGACCGGGGCGTCCGGCGCTGCGAGTTTCCGCTGGCACAGCGTCAACTTCAGAAATGCGTCCAGACCGGAGTCAGATCGTCCGGCAAGTCCGGCAGCTTGCCGAGGTCGATCCAGCTCTCTCCGGGCCCGTGGAAATCGGACGCCCGCGACGCAAGAAAGCCGAACTTCCGGGCGATGTGCGCGAACTCGGCGACATCGTCGGCCTTGTGGGCGCCGGAGATCACCTCGATGCCGCGGCCGCCGAGATCGCGAAACATGCCGTACATCTCCAGGCGCTCCGCGCCGGAGAGCCGGTAGCGCCCGGGATGCGCGATCACGGCAATGCCGCCGGCGTCGTGTATCCAGCGCAGGCCGTCTTCCAGCGTGGCCCAGGCGTGATTCACGTAACCGGGCTTGCCCTTGGCCAGCCAGTGATCGAAAACGGACTTGACGTCCCGGGCATGTCCGAGCTCGACGATGTAACGGGCGAAATGCGCGCGGCTGATCAGGGCGGGATTGCCGACATGCTTCAGCGCGCCCTCGTAGGCGCCATGGATGCCGACCTTGTCCAGTTCTGCGGCCATGCGCGCAGCGCGCGAATCGCGCCCGCTGCGGATCGATTCAAGGCCGGCGCGCAAGCCGGCGTGCTCCGGGTCGACGCCCAGGCCGACGATATGCACGGTCTGGTCGTCGCCCCAGGAAATCGAAACCTCGACACCATTGACGAAACCCAGGCCAAGCTCGGCCGCCGCGGCGCGCGCTTCGGCAAGTCCGCCCAGTTCGTCGTGGTCGGTCAGCGCGAGCAGTTCGACGCCGTTCTCATGGGCGCGCCGGACCACGTCGGCGGGCGCCAGTAGGCCGTCGGATACCGTCGAGTGGCAATGCAGGTCGGCATTGATGGCTTTCATGGGACAAGAAACTCCTCGATCAGTCGTGCAATTTCCGCAGGTTGATCGTGATGCATGTTGTGTCCCGAGTCCTCGACCCGAACTTCGCGAATGTCCTTGAAGCAGGCGATCCGGGCCCGGTACTCGTCGGAATCGACGGCAAACAGCTGCTTGAAGACGAACGAGTCAGGCGCGGTTACCCACAGCACCGGCGCCGTCACCCGCCGCCAGTGCGCCATGGTTTCCTCGACCCGGTAGATGATCGGATTCACCCAGCGATGGAAGGGATCGGCCGCCAGGCGGATGCCGCCGGCTCCGTCGTCTTCGCCCAGGTGCGCGGCCAGATAAGCGGCCTTGTCGGCGGACAGGCGCGGATTCTCCTTTTGCAGCCTGGCGGCAAATGCCTTGCGATCGGGGTAGGAACGAAAACTGGGCGTATCCCGCAGCTGGTCAAGCCAGTTGGCGTAGCGCTCGGTTGCTTCGTCGGGCTGGTGGCGGCGCAGCCCCAGGCCTTCGAGGTTGACCAGGCGCGCGATGCGCTCGGGCCGGATGCCGGCATAGATGCAGGCGGCATTACCGCCGAGACTGTGGCCGACCAGCCGGACAGGCTCGGCGGGCGAGTAATGCAGGAGCAGCGCGTCGAGGTCGGCAACGTAGTCGGGAAACCAGTAGACATCGTTGTTCCATTGCGACAGGCCGAAGCCGCGCCAGTCGGGGGCAATGATCCGCCAATCGCCCTTGAGGGCATCGACCATGAACTGCCAGGAGGCGGACACGTCGCACCAGCCGTGGAGCAGGACGAGTTGCGGCGCGTCGTCGGCGCCCCAGATGCGCACATGCAGGCGACGTCCGCGGATAGCGAGGAATTCGGAGCGGCAGCGTTTCATTCGCGCATTTTAGCGCCCGCGGTGGCTCCTGCCCGGGACGCTGCCCGCGTCGGCACTCAGTCGGGAATCACGGCGGTGGCTTCGATCTCGACCCGGGCGGCGTCCTCCATCAGGCCGGCCACCTGAACCGCGGTCATGGCCGGGAAATTGCGCCCGATCACCTCGCGATAGACGGCTCCCAGCCGGGGACAGGCAGCCAGGTATTCACGCTTGTCGACCACGTACCAGGTCATGCGGATGATGTGTTCCGGCCGGCCGCCGGCCTCCGCGAGCACCGCGACGATGTTTTCCAGCGCCTGGCGCGCCTGGCCGACGAACTCGCTGGTATGGAAGCGGCACTGGCTGTCCCAGCCGATCTGGCCGCCCACGGCCACCACGCGGCCGCGCGCCTCGATACCGTTCGAGTAGCCCTTGGGCGGCATCCAGCCCGCCGGCTGCAGCACGCGATTTCCGGATTTTCGCTCTGCGGCGACGTCCTCACATGCCTGCGGGTCGCTGTTCATGTTTCGTCCCTCGATGTCTCGGTCTGTCAGGCGACCAGCGCCAACTGCGCGGCGCGCTCGAGATTGCGTTCCAACTGGACCTTCCCGCCCTGATAAGGCCTGGGCCAGACGATGTCCCTGACGCCCTGCTCCGCCGCGGCGTGCAAGGTCCACGACGGATCGGCCAGATGCGGCCGGGCCAAAGCGCAAAGGTCGGCACGACCGGCGGCGATGATGGTGTTGACGTGATCGGCTTCGAAGATGTTGCCCACCGCGATGGTCGACACATCGAGTTCGTTGCGGATCTGGTCGGAAAACGGCACCTGAAACATGCGCCCGTAGATCGGCGCCTCGTCCTTGCTGACCTGGCCGGACGAGACATGGATGATGTCGGCCCCGGCCGCCTTGAACAGGCGGGCAATTTCGACCGCATTCTCCGGCGTGATGCCGCCGGGCACCCAGTCGTGGGCGGAGATGCGCACCGACATGGGCTTCTCCGCCGGCCAGACGGCGCGCATGGCCTGGAACACGTCGAGCGGATAGCGACAACGATTCTCCAGGCTACCGCCGTACTCGTCCCGGCGCTGATTGGTTAGCGGCGAGATGAAGGACGACATCAGGTAACCATGGGCGGCATGGAATTCCACGAGGTCAAAGTCGGCGCTGGCGGCACGGCGCGTGGCGGCGACGAAATCGGCTTTGATGTCCTCCATGTCGGCGACCGTCATCTCGCGCGGGACCTGGGACACGCCCATCACATACGGCAGAGCGGAAGGTGCGATAAGCGGCCAGTTGCCGGAATCCAGCGGCTGGTCGATGCCATCCCAGGCGAGCTTGGTCGAGCCCTTGCGTCCGGCATGCCCGATCTGCATCCCCATCTTGGCCTGGCTGTTGGCGTGGACAAATTGCACGATGCGCCTCCACGCGGCGGCCTGTTCGTCGTTCCAGATGCCGGCGCAGCCCGGCGTGATGCGGGCATCCGGCGCGGTGCAGGTCATTTCCGTCATCACCAGCGCGGCGCCGCCAAGGCCGCGTGCGGTGTAATGCTGGAAGTGGAAGTCACCCGGCATGCCGTCGGTCGCCGAATAGGTGCACATCGGCGAGACCACGACCCGGTTGGTCAGGTGCATGCCGCGCAGCCGGAACGGCGTGAACATCGGCGGTACGGCCTTCTGGCCGGGGGGCGTGGCGACGCCGCAGCGGGCGGCGTACCAGCGGTCGAAGTCATTTGTGTAGGCCGGGTCGCGCAATTTCTGGTTGGCATGCCCGACCCGCTGGCTGCCGGTGAGCACGGCAAAGGCGAACTGCTCGGGCTCCATATGCACGTAGCGATCGACATGCTCGAACCAGGTCATGCGGTTGCGCGCCGCGCTTTGCAGCTTGAGCGCCTCGATCTCGCGCTCGGACTGGTAGCGCGCCAGGCGCGTCGGCACGTCGCCTTCGGTGCTGTTCAGGACCTTGACCAGCGCGCGGGCATCCTCCATCGCCAGTTTGGTACCGGAGCCGATGGTGAAGTGCGCCGTATGGGCCGCGTCGCCCAGCAACACGATGTTGTCCTTGAACCAGCGTTCGCAGAGCACGCGATTGAACTTGATCCAGACCGCCGATCCGCGCAGATGGCGGGCGTTCGAGATCAGCCTGGCGCCGTGCAGCATGTCGGCAAACAGTCCTTCGCAGAAGGCGATCGACTGGTCGGGTTCCATCCGGTCGAGGCCGGCCCTGAGCCAGGTTTCCTCCGGCGTTTCTACAATGAAAGTGGCCCACTCCTCGTTGAACTGGTAGGCATGGAGGTTGAACCAGCCCCATTCCGTCTGCTTGAAGGCGAAGGTGAAGGCATCCAGCTTCATCTTGGTGCCGAGCCAGATGAAGCGGCACTTGCGCACGTCGATGCGCGGATTGAAATGCTCGGGGTACTTGCCGCGCGTCGTCGAATTCACACCGTCGCAACCGATCACCAGGTCGTAGTCGCGGGCATAGTCGTCCGGGTCCTTGAACTCGGTCTCGAACTTGAGGATGACGCCGAGCTCACGGGCGCGCGCCTGAAAAATCTGCAGCAGCTTGAGCCGGCCGATGCCGCAGAAGCCGTGGCCGCCCGACGTAATGCACCGGTCCTTGAAGAAGACATCGACATTGTCCCAGTGATGAAAGTTGCGCTCGATCTCGGCGACGACCTCCGGATCGTCCTCACGAAAGCCGTCCATGGTCTTGTCGGAGAAGACGATGCCCCAGCCGAACGTGCTGTCGGGCTGGTTGCGTTCGAGGACGGTGATCTCGCTGGCCGGGTTGGCCTGCTTCATGAGGATCGCAAAATACAAGCCCGCCGGCCCCCCTCCCAGACACACGATGCGCATTGCGTTCTCCTTCCCCGGCCAATTAGGCGCGTTTGTTTTATTTTATATCTAAACTATCGTTCGTCAAGTGGCGCTCGCGACGCAAGCCGAAGGCAGCGGCCCGCCGGCAGGACGCGAATGGCCCTTGGAATAGAATAACGCTCCGTTCGCACTGCCACCCGTCTGCCTGCGGGAACCCGAATCATCCATGAAAACCCTCCTTGTCACCGGCGGTGCCGGCTTCATCGGCTCGGCACTCGTGCGCCAGCTTATCGCCGAGAGCGGTTGGCGCGTACTCAACGTCGACAAGCTGACTTATGCCGGCAATCTCGAATCGCTCGCCGA
>JALHNN010000237.1 GCA_022843505.1 Sulfuritalea sp. | reverse complement strand
TGTGCTCACGCATCAGGCGCCGCGAAAAATCGTCGCGACGCATGCGCCGCATTCGGGTGCCCGGAAATACACCTCTTGCACTCATTGATTTAGCCCTGAAAAGAATTTCCCGAAATGCTTGAACTTTAACGCAAACGAATTATCATAGTGAGCAGGTGTCGGCGAACGATTCTCGTTTGCAGCACCTCCCGCTTCACCTCCCTGAGCGGGTGCCTTGATTTCTTCAAGGTGTTTTGCCCTCGGCCTCCCCCTTTGGTCGGGGGCTTTTATTTTTGCGGAGCAAAAGTTGAAAGCCCCGCCGGCAAATTATAGTTGCCTTTCCTCTCTCCCCTTTCCCGCGGGAAGCGCGACGGCTCGTTCAACCCATCACCCAACTGCCGCTGCCGTAGCTTGGGTCTGCAGCCAGGGCGCGATGACCGCTTCCGCCTCGTCGACTCCGGTTTTCTTCAGACTGGAGAACATCTGCAGGCTGATCTGATCCTTGAAATCGGCCAGCGCCGCGCGCGTTTCGCGTAGGGTTTTGGTCTGCTCCTGGCGCGTAAGCTTGTCCGCCTTGGTGAGGAGGCAGTGAATGGGACGGCCTGTCGGCGCGAACCAGCCGATCATCTTCCAGTCGAGCTCGGTCAAGGGCCGTCGGGCATCCATGATCAGGACCAGGCCGACCAGGTTGGGCCGCCTGCCCAGGTAATGCTCGAGCAGGCCCTGCCATTGCAAGCGGACCGCCAATGGGACCTGCGCAAATCCATAGCCCGGAAGGTCGACCAGGGCAGCGCCGTTTTTCATCCGGAACACATTGATCAGTTGCGTGCGGCCGGGGGTCTTGGAAACGAAAGCAAGCCGGGTATGCCCGACCAGTGTATTGATTGCACTGGATTTTCCTGAATTCGACCGACCCACGAACGCGATCTCGGGAGCGTCTGCCACGGGCAAGCCGGCCGGCTGGGCGACTGAAATCTCGAATTCGGCGTGACGGAAGATGGACATGGCTGGATACCTGGAACGCGCCGCCATCACTGGCCAACGTGGAGAAATCGAACGAGCTGGGATAGAATATCAGGTTTCCAAATTCCGAATCCCGGCTCTCCGAGGAGTTTCCCCCATGAAGCGTTCCCTGCTTGCCCTGCTTTGCACGCTGACCGCGTTCGGCGCACAGGCTGCCGATGCCGCCAAGGCCGCACCCAAAGGCGATGCCGCCCGAGGCCAGCCCATCGCCTCCGCCGTCTGTGGCGCCTGCCATGGTGCCGATGGCAACAGCCAACTCGCGGTCAACCCGAAACTGGCCGGCCAGCATCCCGAATACCTGTTCAAGCAGATGAAGAACTTCAAGCCTGCGGACGGCAAGCAGCCCGAGCGCGTCAACGCCATCATGAACGGCATGATCGCCGCCTTCGACGAAGGCCAGATGCGTGACATGGCAGCCTATTTCGCGGCGCAGTCCCAGAAGGGCGAAACCGCCAAGAATCGCGAAACCATCGAACTGGGCCAGAAGCTCTATCGCGGCGGCGATCAGTCCAAGGGCCTTCCCGCCTGCGCCGCCTGCCATGGTCCGGCGGGTGCCGGCATCCCTGCGCAGTATCCGCGTATCGGCGGCCAGTTTGCCGAGTACACCGAGGCCCAGCTCAAGGCGTTCCGCGAAGGCAGCCGCGCCAATGACCCGAACAAGATGATGCGCATGGTCGCAATCAAGATGACCGACGCCGAAATCAAGGCGGTTTCCGACTACATCGCCGGCCTGCGCTGAAGTCGCGCCAACCAGAAAAAACGGCCCGGGATCCCGGGCCGTTTTTTTTTGCGCCGTCGGCGTGCTGCCGGCCCAGTCTAGGCCCCGCTCCGCTCGGCCAGCTGGGGAAACTCCTTCTTGATGAAAGCCACATAGTCGCGATCGCCGGCCAGCACATGCCTGAGGAACCAGTTCTCGAAGAACCGGACCAGATTCGCGCCATCATCGCTGTGCTTCAGGGCCGCCTCGAGTTCGGCAATCTGCTTCATGATGCTCAGGTGCGACTCATGGTGGTTGGCACGTGCCGGATAACGGATGACTTCGAGCATGGCTTCCTCGACCGCAAGGTGGAACTTCATGTAGCTCGCCAGCTCGTCGAGCAGGAAACGCAGGATGTGCCAGGGATCGCGCTTGGCCACCGAGTTTTCGATCGCCAGCAGATGCTCGAAGATCTTCTTGTGCTGGGCGTCGATCACCTCTATGCCAATGACAAAACTGCTGTTCCACTTCATTGCTTGGTCTTCACTCGTTGCCCGGGACAGGACTCTGATTCTAGGCCATCTGCGAACGCCCTTTCGCTCCGGCCCAAAATGCCCGCCGTAACGCGCAAGACCCCTGCGAGGTCGAGGTGATCCGTGATGCCCGACAAGCCGCCGCCGACCATCAGAGCTCGCACCGCCTCAGCCTGGTCGTAGCCATGCTCGATCAACAGCGCCCCCTCAGGCAGGAGGTGCTGCCGCGCCTGCGCGGTGATGGTCCGAATCGCGTCGAGCCCGTCGGCGCCGGCCGCCAGGGCCTGAAGGGGCTCGTGGCGCAAATCCCCAACCGCAAGATGGGTGTCAACGGCGGCCACGTAAGGCGGATTGCTGACGATCAGGTCGAAGCGCTCACTGCCCAAGCCCGCAAACCAGTCGCCCTGGACCAGCCTCAGGCCTGCACCCAGCGCCCGGGCGTTGCGCGCCGCCACCTGCAGGGCCGCGCTCGACGAATCCACGGCCGTCACGTGCGCCCGGGGAAGTTCCAGGGCCAGCGTGATGGCTATGCAGCCACTGCCGGTGCCCAGGTCGAGGATATTCGCCGTGCGGCCAACGCCGACTCTTGAAACGGCCAGTTCGATCAGCAACTCGGTTTCCGGACGCGGGATCAGCACCGCCGGACTGACAGCGAAGCAGCGCCCGAAAAACTCGCGATGGCCGAGGAGATAAGCCACCGGCTCGCCGCCGGCACGACGCGCCACCAGCGAAGCAAAGTTCAACAGCGCGTCCTCGCCCAGGGTTTCGTCATCGTGCGCCACCAGCCATGCGGCGGTTCGCCCGAGCGCATGTCCCAGAAGCAGCCGCGCCTCGCTTGCCGGCAGCCTGGCACGCGCCGCCGCCAGGGCTGCGGCGATCGTCGTCATTCGGAGAGCGCCGCCAGCTGTTCGGCCTGGTGCTCGGCCGTGAGCGCCCCCAGCAGTTCGTCGAGGTCGCCATCCATGATGGCGTCGATCTTGTACAGCGTCAGGTTGATGCGGTGATCGGTCACCCGCCCCTGCGGGAAATTGTAGGTGCGGATGCGTTCGGAGCGGTCCCCGGAACCGATCAGGCTCTTGCGCGTACTGGCGATCTGCTGCTGCTGTGCGCGCTGCTGCGCATCGTTGATGCGCGCCGCCAGCACCGACATGGCTTGGGCCTTGTTGCGATGCTGCGAGCGGTCGTCCTGGCATTCGACGACGATCCCGGTCGGCACATGCGTGATGCGCACGGCGGAATCGGTCTTGTTGATGTGCTGGCCGCCGGCACCTGAGGCACGGAAGGTGTCGATGCGAAGGTCGGCGGGATTGATATCCACGTCGCCAAGTTCGTCGGCCTCCGGCATCACCGCGACGGTGCATGCCGAGGTATGGATGCGGCCCTGGGTTTCGGTCACCGGCACGCGCTGCACGCGGTGCCCGCCGGACTCGAACTTCAGCCGCGAATACGCGCCCTTGCCCTCGATGCGAGCGATGATCTCGCGAAAGCCGCCGAGGTCGGATTCGCTGCGCGAGACGATCTCCACCTTCCAGCGCTGGCGTTCGGCATACCGGCTGTACATGCGGAAGAGATCGGCGGCGAACAGCGCCGACTCGTCGCCGCCGGTCCCGGCGCGGATTTCGAGGAACAGATTCTTGTCGTCGTTGGGGTCTCTGGGCAGCAGTGCGCGCTGCAAATCGGCTTCCAGGCGGACCATGGTCTCCGTCGCGGCGACCTGTTCGGCCTGCGCCAGTTCCTTCATTTCCGCATCGTCGAGCATTTCCCCGGCGCTGGCAAAGTCGGCGCTGGCATTACGGTAAGCATGGAACAGCTCGACCACCGGCAGGATGTCGGCTCGCTCGCGGGTCAGCTTGCGATAGCCGTCCATGTCGCGTGCGGCGCTTTCGCCGCCGAGCAGGCCGTCGATTTCCTCCAGCCGTTCGCTGAGGCGTTCCAGCTTTTCCAGGATGCTTGGTTTCATGGGGTTAATTCAGCGGGCGAAGGCCGGAGTCATTGGCTGGCCGCAAGGGGAGCGGCGCTGCGGGCAATCAGGTCGATGCTGTGGCGCACGTCCGCCGCCAGCAGCAGCTCGGTCTGTGCAACCGCCTGGGTGATGCGCTCGTCGAAGCAGAGCAGGCCCGCGCCATCGACCTGGAGCAGGTCGCCGTCGATCAGGCTGCGGATGACATTCGCAAATAGCAGTTTTTCCGAGAACTCGGCCGGATTGAACTCGTAGAGCATGGCCAGGCGCTGGGCCAGCAGGTGGGTGTCCTCCTCGAGCCGGGCGCGCGTCAGTTTGCCGCTGCCACTGTGCTGCAGCAGCGCCAGGGTGAGGAACTGGCGTTCCAGCGTCGGACGGATGATCTCGCCAAGCAGGCGCAACTCCGGGCTGGCCGCGCTGTTCGGCGGCGGTGCGCGCAGGATATCGCCATCGTTAGCAAGGAGCAGTCCGCGCCGCACCAGCGCATCCTCGGCGCCGTTTATCACCGCAGCGAGCCCGTCGCCCTGCCAGGGCAGGAACAGGTCGGCACCAAGCAGGCCGTAGATGCCATGGATCGCCTGTCTGGCACGCTCCCGGGTCAGGCTCTGGTTGTGGCTGACCAGGCAGGCCAGCAGCGCCGGCAGGGCCAGCAAATGCAGCACGTTGTTGCGGAAATAGGCGAGCAGGGCGGCCTGGGTCTCGTCGGCACGCACCATGTCGCCGAGCGGATGGGCAATGCGCTCGGCCATGCCGAGGCCGATCACGTAGTCGATCACCGCCTCCGCGGACTGGGCGCAAGGAACGATGGTGTCGGCCCAGGGCGAATCGGCAAGCAGTTGCTGGACGTGCTCTATCTGCCGGCAAAGCAGGTGCAGGTCCGCGGCGTGCT
>JALHNN010000236.1 GCA_022843505.1 Sulfuritalea sp. | reverse complement strand
CAAGTCCCGAGAACTCAGCTACGGACTTCATGAACAGATGCGAATAGCTGTGAAGCAGCGTATAGATGTAGCGATAGGTTTTGGGCGCATCCTTATTCAGCAGCGCGAAATAGCGCCCGAATGGCTCCGCGCTCTCGATGATTGGGCCACCCAGCATGACGGCGCCGGTCGGATCCCATGCGGGCAGATCCACCACCTGTAGCGCCATAAGCCACTTGTAGACGAGCTCCGGCTTCAGACGCACGTAGATCGCTTCGTTATCCTGATTGACAACGTAGATCGGCCACTTGTGGTTTCCCAACTGCTCGAACAATCGCAGACGGACGGGCATAGTTATGTTGTTTTTTTCGAGTGTCGGCATATCACCGACGCGCGTGTATCCGTGCGTAAAGCGGCATAGCTCGAATTCCCGGATCAAGCCCAATTCTTCGAACCCGAGCGTTGTCATCAGTTTCAGAGTCCGGGCTTCCTGCTCGGCCTTCTTCTCGGCGTCCTTGGGGGCAAGGTCGATATCGAGTTGGTAGAAGCGCACGAACCGCGCCCGCTCGCCGAGCGCCGTCGTCTTCAGTATCCGGCTACGCATTAGCGATTCATGTTCAACGCTCAACACGAAGGGGTCATACCTCCCGCCAAACTCATTACGCCTCTGCATTACGGTCGCGATCGACGCCGGCAGCTCACTCTTTACTTCGATGAGAACCGGCTCCTGCGTCATCCACCGCTTTACGAGCTTCTGCATTTCTCCGTCCATGAAGCCCTTGGCCCCGGCGTCCTGCGTCAAATCCCGCAATTTCTTGAATCCCTCGTACGACTGCCATTCCTGCGCATGCCCACCCTGCAGCAGAATGTCCCGCATCTCCTCTTCGCCGGGCAGCGAACCGCCGTATCCGTACTGTTTGGCAATGAATCCCTTTAAGTCGTCTTCACGCCCTTCGTGCAGATAGGACAGCAGGGTTTCATCCTCCCGCGAAAACACGACGAACTGATCCCATTGGACGTAATAAGCCGACGTCGCACGGTAAGACACCGCTTGCATGCGTCGTTCAATTTGCGGTCGGGTATTTGAGTCTTGCTGCAGCACGCTCGTCGTGAACCGATCGTTCTGAAGCCAATTCGCCCGGTGCGTGTTGCCACAGCTCGCGCAGGAAAATCCCCACTCACCAATACGCGGGGAGGTAGTATTCAGCGTAAATGAGGTGCTTTCGCACATCTGGCACTTCTCGCCGTTGATGCGCACTTCATTGGTCCGGTCGGACCACTCGTACATCCCCGGTTGCGCCGGCTGCCATTCACCCGACCAATGCACGAAGATCACGTCAAGCTGTCGCCATTGGCACTTTCTTTTTTCCTTGCCTTTGGGATTCTTGCAGTTGTCTTGCGACAGAACCCCCATCGTTTTGCCAAAGTCCGTCACGTTGTCGAACTTGCGAAACAGGCCGCAGTTGTTGCAGACGAATGTAAGGGGCGCAGGCTCGTACCCCATCCGCAGCGGATTGACGAACTCCATCTGTGAAAACGCCAGGGGCTTCACAGTTCCGCCAGCCAGCAGCACCTCATCGATGCACAGCCGTGGGTCAATGGTCCGCCCGCTGCGAGTGACCCCGCCGTACGCCTCGCTGAACCAACTTTGCCAAATGTCCTGAAGCCGAATTATGATCTGGCTCTGGGTCTCTTCGGAGATCTGGGCCTTTTGCGGATTCTGTCCTTGATCCGGGATCGAGATGCATGCTCCCAGGCCGCCTTCAAACGTGAAGAATGCGCCGGGCGCGTACGACCCGGCCAACTGGCTGCGTGAGCGCGCCATGCTCGGCGGCGTCGGTTGCTTCGGATCCTCGTCCGTCGGATTGAAATACCCCTTCGCTGCCATGCTTACGCTCCGCTGCTGTCGTTGTCGTTGCCGCCGTCGTTTTGCGCGACGCCGTGACGCACCATGCCCATAACCTTGACCACGTCTTCGGGCTTCATGCGACGGTTGGCCGAATCTCTGCGCGACATTGCGATCACGCCGCTTTCATCCACATCGCGCAGGGATGTCATAGGCCGCCGCATGGCATCGGTCATCGTCCTGAAATAGTCCGCCAAGGGCCCGTTCCCTTTCATGGCGGTACTCCAATCCATGAAATAGCGCCGAACTTCCTCCTCGATCAGCTTCCGGTAGTGCACCTCCCCTTGCGGGCAGTAGCCGGCCTTAAGTCCGATCGCTAGTTCGATGAAGCCCGTGACTTCATTGATGAACGCCACCTGGCGTGTCTGGTATTCATGTTTGATGTTGGGAATATAGGTGAAGTCCTTGACCTTCGCCTTATCCGCCTCCGCGGCCGCGATTAGATCCCGACTCGGCAGCACCCCCACGAGATAGGCTTGAATCAGGCTAGGGATGACTCGTCGAACCGCCTTTTCCGCCCAACGGTCAATCGCTGCCGGCATCACCATCCGCTCCAAGAAGCGATGAAAGATATCGAACACCTCCACGATGTAGCGATCCCGCCGCCGCTGCGGTGTCGGGATCAACACCACGAAGCCCACGTGCATCCGCCCCACCCGTGAAGATGCCTGGATGTACTCAGCTATGTCCGACGGCATCCCGGCGAACCACATCGAGTTCAGTTCATCGACGTCGACGCCGTGCGAAATTGCCGAGGTCGCGATTACTGAGCGCAACGCGCCGTTAAGTCCAGGGATCGCTTCATCGGGTTTCACCCGGTCCTGTGCCCGTCGCACTACCTCTTGAATCTCGCCCTGATCCACGGATCCGGTAATCAACCGCGTGTCAAAGCCTTCTAGCTCGATCCCGTCGTAGAGGTGGCGTTTGCGCGTTTCCTCCATTTCGGCTGCCATGATCTGATCGCCACCTTTCTTGTTGGTGACGTACGTCAGAGCGATCCGGTGAAGATCAACCAGTGTCAGCAGATGGCTTGCGCTTGCCTGCTCTATCGCCTGCACGTGCAACTCCCGCAGCACCCCGTCCGTCAGCACATCCGCCATGCGCCGTTTCAAGTCGTCGTTACGTATCTGATCCCCGGACTGCAATATCTCGAATAGTTCCGAGATCACCCGATGGAAGCTTGACAGGATCGCCACCGACGTTGCGGTATGCGGCTTGCCATTAGTCATAAACGCACAATAGATTCGTGCCTGGCGAGCTCGCTGCTCTGGCTCGTCGAGCATCCGGCGCTGCTCTTCCTTACTGTCTGGCTCATCCGGACAAGCATAGAAGGACTCGTAAAGTGTAGGTCCCGGATGCGGAAATTGCGCCGCCGGTACTGAGCGCTGGTAAAGATGCTCCAACTGGCGCTCAGGCTCCGAGACCGTCGCCGAGGCTGCGATCACCTTGGCGCGCCGTCGCTTGCCGCCCGGCTCCCGCGCCACGATCGTTCGCAGGGCACTATCGATGTAGGCAAATATGGCATCCAACGACGACTCAAACAAGCCGGCGAACGTCCCGAGCGACTCGTCGAGCAAATGGGCCTCGTCCTGAATGATCAAACTGGGAAATGGATCGCTGAACAAAGGCACACCACTGGGGTAGGCCGGCGCCAACGGCTCACACCCTGCTGCATCTGGACCTGCCGCGACCTGCTTCATGGTGGGAGCCACCAGACGGCCCGTAGCCACTCTGCGCCAAGGTGCCGCCCCAAACATGCCGTAGATACGCCGGATGGTGGTGGGCGAATGACCGATCAGCGCCAGCTTATCCACAGTACCCAGCAGGACCGAGGGGCTCAGGTCGTAAATGTCTTCGTCGCAAATATAGAACGGCAGCGGACGGTAACTGCCCCCGTTCGACGCGCATGTCACATCCGTACAGACATGCCCAATCGTTCCTCCCTCGTCCGGGAATCGGCGCAGCGCCGTTTCGCTTCCGCAGTACGGGCAAGATACGATCTTGCGCCATGCCTTGCGCGCCACGCCATAGGCGCTGTCCTCATCGCACAACTTGGTTTCGTATGCCGCTGCTGCCGAAGTTTCATTGATGGTTGGGATGGCGGCAACCCCACGGTCGCTGTGGCGATTGGGGGATCCTGAGCTGCCGACCCAGAAGCCAATGGACAGAGGGGATCCCCCATACCCGCGCGCGCGACGCACCAGGTCCGCTTGCGCGAGCACCTTTGCACAACGCTGTGCCTGCTGGATCGTCAGCAGACGCAGCGGGTAACGCAGCATGGCGGTAACACCAACGTGCTTGCCCCGCAGACGATCGAGCAGGAGGTTGAATACCAACAGACCGAAGAAAGCTTCAGACTTGCCGCCACCGGTTGCGAAGTACAGCAGCGTCACCGCATCATCGCGCCCTTCGTCGTAATGCTTCGCAAACTCTGGCATCCGCGAGGCCAAGGCCGGGAGGTTGGCGATGATGAAGCCGAGTTGGAACAGCCGCCACACCCCCTCATCGTGACCGAACCGCACCTTCATGAAGTTTGCCATGCTTTCGTTCATGCCCACCCATGCCTCGAAGACGCAACCACGTGCGTCCTTCTGCTGCCCACGCCCACTCCATGCTTGCCGTGATTCTTCAAGGATCTTTATTCCGACCCGAATCGACATCAGTTCATTGCGCCAGCGCTCCTGATCCGCAAAAAACTTCTTCACTTCTCGGTCCTTGGCCTGCTTCTCCGACGCTAGTAATCCGTCTCCCGGATCGATCCGTGTTTTGACCTCCTCAAGCCACGCTTCCATTTCACCGATTAGCGGCTTCAGGTTGTTCAGGTCGATCGACTCACTCAAGGTCCGGGCATGGCGCACAATGGCACCGCTACCGCTCGGCACAATACGCGGCTGCACAAAACGCGGCGTCCAAGTGGTCGCCAGTACCACCCGCGATGCAACGCTGTCGAGCTTAACCACGCCCCCGTTGTGGCCCATCGCCGGATAATTTAGATAGCGGTTGTAACGGTACGACGGCTCGACGCGCGCCAACCTCAGCGGACTGTGCAAGTCGGTTGGTAACTCCGTGGTCAACTTAACAAGGAACACAGACTCTTCAGTTTCGTCCTTGCTACGTTTCGGCATTGCGCTCGCATTTTCCAAGGCAATCATTACGCTCGCCTTGGTCGGATCCAGCCAATCCACGCCCACCTGAATTGACCACTCCAATTGTATGTCTGGCAGGG
>JALHNN010000235.1 GCA_022843505.1 Sulfuritalea sp. | reverse complement strand
GGAGTCGGGATTGGTGCCGGCCAGGCCTGACTCCTCTGCTAAAATTCCGTGGCTGGGATAGGCCTCGCGCAGCACGTCGAGAATCGCGGCTTCCGCCGCGCGATCCACCTCGGTGACGAAATCGCTCTGCCGCTTGACGTCTATCTTGAGCTTCTCGATGTCGAGGCTGTGCCGATTGATGATCTTTGCGGCCTGGCGGGCGGCCTTGATGGCGATGTTCAGCGTGGGATGCATGATTCGGGCGGGTCGGACTGTAGGCCACACGGGGTGAGCGAGCCCGCAATTCTATCCCGGGATACCTTCCCGGCCCAGCGCTTCCGGGACATACCATGACCACTGTGCCGCGCCCAGCCAGCAACGTCCTCGAGCGCATCCGCGTGGTGCTCTCGCATCCCAGCCATCCGGGCAATATCGGCGCCGCGGCGCGGGCGATGAAGACCATGGGCCTGTCGCGCCTGGTGCTGGTCAATCCGCGGGAGTTTCCCCATGTCCAGGCCGACGCCATGGCCGCCGGCGCCACCGACCTGCTGGTGGGGGCCGAGGTGGTCGGCAGCATGTCGGCAGCATTGCAGGGCACGCTGCTGGCGGTGGCGCTGACGGCACGCCGGCGCGAGCTGGCGACGCCGGCGCTGTGGGCGCGCGATGCCGCGGCGGAAGCAGTACGCGCCGCGGCCGACGGCGAGGTGGCGCTGGTATTCGGCAACGAAACCTCGGGGCTCTCGAATGAGGAGCTGGGCCTGTGCCGGCGCTGGGCAACGATACCCGTGGCGCCCGAGTTCAGTTCGCTCAACCTCGCCGCTGCGGTGCAGGTGGTGTGCTACGAGCTGCGGCTCGCGGCCATTGATCAGGGTCCACCGCCGCAGATCAGCGGCGCCGGGCAGGTCGCCAGCCATGAGGAAGTCGAAGGCCTGGTGGCCCATATCGAGCGGGCGGCGATCGGTAGCGGTTTCCTCGACCCGGCGAGCCCGAAACGCCTGATTCCGCGCATGCGCCGCCTGCTGGCCCGCGCCGTGCCGGAGAAGGAGGAAATCAACATCCTGCGCGGCATGCTGGCGGCACTGGAGCATCCATTGCCTGGGGCCCCGGTGCGACGGGCGGAGTATGAGTCGGGCCAGGCCGGGCAGAAGGACGGGGAATAAAACTTGATCTTTCTGCTCAGGCTTTTTACAATTTAGAAAATACTAATAGATTCATCCATGTTCGCTCATCTGCGTGAAGATATCGCCTGCGTTTTCGAACGCGATCCGGCCGCCCGTTCGACCTGGGAGGTGCTTACCTGCTATCCCGGTTTTCATGCCCTTACTTTGCACAGGGTTTCGCACTGGTTGTGGTCGGCGCGCTTGCGCTGGATGGCGCGGGTCCTGTCGCATTTCACGCGCTGGATCACCGGCATCGAGATCCATCCCGGTGCGACGATCGGGCGCCGCGTGTTCATCGACCATGGGATGGGGGTGGTCATCGGCGAGACGGCGCTGATCGAGGACGATTGCACGCTGTATCACGGGGTCACGCTGGGCGGTACCTCGTGGAACAAGGGCAAGCGCCATCCGACGCTGGAACGCGGCGTGGTGATCGGCGCCGGCGCCAAGGTGCTGGGACCGATCACGCTCGGTGCCGGGGCCAAGGTGGGATCGAATGCGGTGGTGGTGCGCGACGTGCCGCCGGGTGCCACGGCGGTCGGCATCCCCGCGCGCATCATCGAGGACCGCAGCGAAATCGATCGCGAGGTCAAGGCCGGCCAGATGGGTTTTTCGGCCTATGCCGTGACCCGGGCGGAGGATGACCCGGTATCCCATGCGATCCACGGCCTGCTCGACCATGCGGTGGAAACCGACCGCAGGATCGAAGCCTTGCTGAAGACCATGGAGCGGTGCGGGGTAAAACTCGAGGACGATGTGGCCACGGCCGACAATTTCGATCCAAAATTGATCTCGAAAATAGTTGACTAAAATGCTCAAGTCCCAATATAGTTGATGGAAATGCTCGGGTATTGGTTGCCCGATGCGTTTCCCGAGTGCATAACCCTACGGAGAGTAGACATGAGACTGACGACCAAAGGACGTTTTGCCGTAACCGCGATGATCGACCTCGCCCTGCGCCAGCACGCGGGTCCGGTGACCCTGGCGGGCATCAGCGAAAGGCAGAAGATTTCCCTGTCCTACCTTGAGCAGCTGTTCGGCAAGCTGCGCCGCCGCCAGCTGGTCTCCAGCGTCCGCGGCCCCGGCGGCGGCTACTGCCTGGCCAAGCCGCTGGAGGGCGTTTCCGTCGCCGAGATCATCCACGCCGTGGATGAAACCCTCGACGCCACCAACTGCGGCGGCAAGGGCAACTGCGCCGAAGACCTGCGCCCCTGCATGACGCACGAATTGTGGACCAGCCTCAACGAAAAGATGTTCGAGTACCTGAGTTCCGTGACGCTGGCCGACCTCGTCGCCCAGCAACGCGAGCGTACCGGGCAGGCTGCCGTGATCCACGACGAGCGTCCCTTGCGCCGCGTTCGGCGCCCGGTCGAGCAGCTTGCCGCCGCCTGATCTGCTGCGGAGTGTCGATGTTCGCCCCCGTCTATTTCGACCACAACGCCACCACGCCCCCCGATGCGCGCGTGCGGGAGGCCATGCTGCCTTACCTGGAGTCCAGGTTCGGCAATGCCTCCAGCCGCCACGAGTACGGGCGGGAGGCGCGGCGCGCGATAGACGAGGCACGCCAGCGCGTGGCCCATGCTGTGGGCGCGCATCCGACCGAAGTGGTATTCACCAGCGGCGGATCCGAGGCCAACAACCTGTTCATCAAGGGTGCCGCAGCCTGCCTGTCGCCCGGCAGCGTGGCGATCTCGGCGATCGAACATCCCTGCGTGCGCGAACCGGCGAAGCAATTGCGACGCAATGGCTGGCGGCTGCGCGAGATCGGTGTCGATGAAAATTGCCGTGTCTCCGGCGCCGACTTTCAGGACGCGCTGGCCGACAGGCCGGCCATGGTGTCGGTGATGCTGGCCAACAACGAAACCGGGGCCGTGCAGGACATTGCCGCGCTGGCGGCGCAGGCGGCGCCGACGCGGGCCTGGTTCCATACCGATGCGGTGCAGGCCTGCGGCCGCCTGGCGCTCGATTTTCGCGCCCTGAATGCCGCCGGCGTGCATGCCATGACGCTTTCGGCACACAAGATCGGCGGTCCCAAGGGCGCCGGTGCCCTGGTGGTGGACAAGCGCGTCGAACTGCAGCCCCTGATCGCCGGCGGTGGACATGAGCGGGGTTTGCGTTCGGGCACCGAGAACGTCGCCGCCATCGTCGGTTTCGGTCTGGCGGCCGAACTGGCGGCATCGCGGCTGGATCTGCAGCGGCGGGAAATGGTGGCCTTGCGCGCCGAACTCGAAGCCGGCCTGGTGGCACAGGGAGCGACGATTTTTGCCGCCGCCGCCGAGCGCCTGCCCAATACCAGCTACTTTGCATTTCCGCGCATCGACGGCGAAACCCTGGTCGGCCGGCTCGACCGAGCAGGCTTTGCCGTGGCGGCAGGGGCTGCCTGCTCGAGCGCCAATCCCGAGCCTTCGCATGTGCTGCTGGCGATGGGCGTGGCGCCGCAACTCGCCCGCGGCGCCGTGCGCGTGAGCCTCGGAGCGGACAGCACTGTTGCCCAGGTGCGCGATTTCCTGGGTATCTTGAATACTACAATCTTGCAACTCAGGGGCCTGACGGCCCTTGTCAGCTGAACTGGAGAAAACCTAGATGGATTCAGGCATGAAACTGCCGGTGTATCTCGACTACTCGGCCACGACGCCGGTGGACCCACGCGTGGCGGCGAAGATGATTCCCTGGCTGACCGAGCATTTCGGCAACCCGGCCTCGCGCTCCCATTCCTATGGCTGGGAGGCGGAGAAGGCCGTCGAGGATGCGCGCGAGCAGGTGGCGGCGCTGGTCGGCGCGGATTCCAAGGAAATCGTCTGGACTTCGGGTGCCACGGAATCGAACAACCTCGCCATCAAGGGGGCGGCGCACTTCTACGCCGGGACCAAGGGCAAGCACATCGTCACCGTGTCCACCGAGCACAAGGCCGTGCTCGACACCGTCAAGGAACTGGAGCGCCAGGGTTTCGAGGCGACCTACCTGACGCCGCAGGAAAACGGCCTGATCACCGTCGAGCAGTTCAAGGCCGCGCTGCGCCCCGACACCGTCGTCGCCTCGGTGATGGCGGTGAACAACGAGATCGGCGTGATCCAGCCGATCGCCGAGATCGGCGAGATCTGCCGCGAGAAGGGCGTGATCTTCCACGTCGATGCGGCACAGGCCACCGGAAAGATGCCGATCGACCTCTCGCAACTGAAGGTCGACCTGATGTCCTTCTGCGCCCACAAGACCTACGGACCCAAGGGCATCGGCGCGCTGTATGTCCGGCGCAAGCCGCGCATCCGCCTCGAAGCGCAGATGCACGGCGGCGGCCACGAGCGCGGCATGCGTTCCGGCACCCTGGCGACGCACCAGATCGTCGGCATGGGCGAATGCTTCCGCCTGGCCCGCGAGGAGATGGCCACCGAGAACGAGCGCATCCGCATGTTGCGCGACAAGCTGCTGAGGGGCCTGATGGACATCGAGGAAACCTACATCAACGGCGACATCGAGCAGCGCGTGCCGCACAACCTCAACGTCAGCTTCAACTTCGTCGAGGGCGAGTCGCTGATCATGGCGATCAAGGACATCGCGGTGTCCTCCGGCTCGGCCTGTACCTCGGCCAGCCTGGAGCCGTCCTACGTGCTGCGCGCGCTGGGCCGCTCCGACGAACTGGCGCACAGCTCGATCCGCTTCACGCTGGGAAAGTACACCACCGAAGAGGAAATCGATTTCACCATCGACCTCCTCAAGCGCAAGATCGCCAAGCTGCGGGAACTCTCGCCGCTGTGGGAGATGCACCAGGACGGCATCGACCTCAGTACCGTGCAGTGGGCCGCTCACTAGATTGACCTGCAATTGAACCAACAGGCTGGAGAAACATCATGGCATACAGCGAAAAAGTCATCGACCACTACGAGAACCCGCGCAACGTCGGCTCCTTCGACAAGGGCGACGACGCAGTCGGCACCGGCATGGTCGGCGCGCCGGCCTGCGGCGACGTCATGAAGCTGCAGATCCGCGTCAACG
>JALHNN010000234.1 GCA_022843505.1 Sulfuritalea sp. | reverse complement strand
GATTTCGCCGCGCTGTTGCAGCAGGCCGGATTCACACGCCTGCGCCACTGGACCGACGAGAACGAATGGTTCGCCGTGTTCCTGGGAATCTCGGCGCCGTGAGGAATCGCCGTTCCGTCAGCGCCGACTCTCTGCAGGCGCTGCCGCGCCCTGCCTCAAACCGCGCAGCTGCGGAATCCCATGTGGATGTCGTCGCGCTCGGGCGTGAAATAGTTGCGATAGCGCGGATGCGCCATGCGCGGCGAGGTGGCGCGACTGGCGCCGCGCAGCACGTAGCGCTCGCCGAACCAGGGCGCCGAGTAGTCGCGATAGGGATGGGCGGCAAAGCCCGGATAGGGCAGGAAGCGGCTGGCGGTCCATTCCCAGACCTGGCCCCAGCGAAACTCCGGTTGCGTGCAGGCCGCCAGTTCCCATTCCGCCTCCGTCGGCAGCCTTCGCCCGGCCCAGCGGCACCAGGCCTCGGCCTCGGGCCAGCTCAGGTGGGTGACCGGCGCTGCCGGGTCGAGCGGCCGCCAGGCGCCGAACACGCGGCATTGCCATTCGCCACCTTCCTGGCGCAGGTAGCGCGGCGGCGACGCGCCCGTGGCTTCCAGATAGGGCAGGTAGCGCGCCCAGTTCACCGGCTCGCTGTCGATCTCGAATTCGCCGAGCATCACTTCCCGCGCCTGCAGCTCGTTGTCGAAGGCGAAGCCGGGGCCGGTGTAGCCGAGGGTCCAGGGCTGGGCCGCGACCAGCAGGGCGCGGTTCGGCCGTGCCGCCCGCGGCACCTGCATCAGGCCGCCGGGCAGCGGGATGTCCAGGGCCTGGGCCATGTAGATCGCCGCCTCGGCATGCATGTCCTCGTGGAACAGCGCGAGGCGATAGAAGTACAGGCCGGCGTCGCTCTCCTCGGCCGCGGCCAGCAAGGCCAGGGTTTCGTCCAGGCTGGCCGCGAGGTAGTCGCGGGTGGCGGCCAGACTCGGCAGCGGCAGGGCCCAACGCGTGGCGTGGGCGACGCGGCTGGAGTTGTAGCGCGCGTCGGCCCCCGCCAGCCGGCCTTCCGGCCGTTCGTGGTCGGGGTCGCAGGCGACGCCGAGTTCGCGTTGCCGGCTGCGGGCGATCCAGTAGTCCTGGAACCAGGCGACATGGCCGGTTTCCCACAGCGGCGGATTGAGTTGCGGCGAATAGGGAACGACCAGTGCCTCGCCCAGCGCGGCGACGTAGGCATCGAGCAGCGCCAAAGTCCGCGCCCGGCTATCGCGCAAATGGACGCCGAGCGCCTCGCGGTTGCCGCAACGCGCGCTGCTAGCCGCATCGATGATCAGGTTCGGATCGCACACCATGGCTGAAGCGCGCAGTATGCCGCAACTGGTGATCGTCACGCCGGCCCTGCGCGATGCCAACAACGGCAACTGGCAGACCGCGCGGCGCTGGCAGCGGCACCTGCGGGACCGCTACTTCGTGCGCGTCGTCAAGCAGTGGCCGATGTCGCTGGCCTGCAGCGACTGCGCGATGATCGCCCTGCACGCGCGGCGCTCGGCGGAGTCCATCGCCAACTGGGCCAAGGTCTATCCGGGGCAGCGGCTCGCCGTGGTGCTGACCGGCACCGACATCTACCGCGACATCGGCAGCGACGAAGCCGCGCGACGCTCGCTGCAACTGGCGCAGAAGCTCGTGGTGCTGCAGGAGGCGGCGCCCGCCGCGCTGGACGCCGCGCTTGGCCCCGATCTGCGCGCCAAGTGCCGCGTCATATTCCAGTCGACCACGCCGCGCCGGACGCTGGCCAAGCCGGCGCACCGCCTGCGCGCCGTGATGGTCGGCCACCTGCGCGCCGAAAAATCCCCCGAGACCCTGTTTGCCGCGGCACGCCTGCTGGCGGAACGCCCGGACATCTACCTCGACCACATCGGCGAAGCGCTGGACCCGGCGCTGGGCGAGGCCGCGCAAGCCACCATGCGCGCCTCGCTCAACTACCGCTGGCTCGGCGGCCTGCCGCACGAGGAAACCCGGCGCCGCATCCAGCGCGCCCACCTGCTGATCCACTGCAGCCGCATGGAAGGCGGCGCCCACGTCATCATGGAAGCGGTGGCCTGCGGCACGCCGGTGCTCGCCTCACGCATCGATGGCAACGTCGGCATGCTCGGCGCCGACTACGCCGGCTACTTTCCCTGGGGCGACGCCGCGGCGCTGGCGGCGCTGATCGAGCGCTGCCGCCATGCCGACGCGGACCCGCTGTTGGCAACACTAAAGCGGCAGTGCGCGAAGCGCGCGCCGCTGTTCGCCCCCGACGCCGAGCGCACCGCGCTGCACAGCCTCGTGCGCGAACTGCTGGAAGATCGCTGATGCAGGCAAGGAGCCCCGTTCTGCGCGACATCGTGCTGGTCGGCGGCGGCCACAGCCATGTGGTCGTGCTGCGGATGTTCGCCATGCGCCCGCTGCCCGGCGTGCGCCTGACGCTGATCTGCACCGATACCGATACACCCTACTCCGGCATGTTGCCCGGCTACATCGCCGGCCACTACGACTACGACGAGGTGCACATCGACCTGCGCCGGCTGGCCGAATTCGCCGGCGCCCGCTACTACCGCGACGAAGTCGTCGGCATCGACCGCAGCGAACGCCGGGTGCTCTGCCGCAATCACCCGCCGGTAAGCTACGACGCGCTCTCGATCAACATCGGTTCGACGCCGCAACTGGGCCAGGTGCCGGGCGCCTTTGAGCACGCGGTACCGGTGAAGCCGATCCGCCGCTTCAACGAACGCTGGCTGGCGCTGTTCGAGCGCGTGCGCGCCCATGCGGGTCCGACGACCATCGCCGTGGTCGGCGCCGGGGCCGCCGGCGTCGAGCTGACGCTGGCCATGCAGTACCGCCTGCGAAGAGAACTCAAGGACCTGGGGCGCGATCCCGACGAACTGCGCTTCCATCTGCTTTCCGCCGAGCCCGAAATCCTGCCGACGCACAACGCCGCCGTGCGCCGCGCCTTTTCATCCGTGCTCGCCGCACGCGGCGTCAGGGTACACTGCAATGCCGAAGTCACCGAGGTCGCGGCGGGGCGCCTGTCGGTCCGCGACGGCAGCCAGCTAGCCGCCGACGAGATCGTCTGGGTCACCCAGGCCGGCGGCGCGGCCTGGCTGCGCGACACCGGGCTGGCCCTGGACGATGCCGGCTTCATCCGTGTCACCGAGACGCTGCAGAGCGAAACCGACCCGCAGATCTTCGCCACCGGCGACTGCGCGGCGATGATCGGCCACCCGCTGGAAAAGGCCGGGGTCTTCGCCGTGCGCATGGGCCCGCCGCTGGCCGAGAACCTGCGCTGCGTCATCACGCATGAGGAGCCCAGCCACTATCGCCCGCAGTCGCGCTGGCTGGCCCTGATCAGCACCGGCGACCGGCACGCCATCGCCTCGCGCGGCTGGTTCTTCGCGCGCGGCGACTGGATCTGGCGCTGGAAGGACTGGATCGACCGCCGCTTCATGCGCAGGTTCTGCGACCTGGAGACTATGCTCAATCCCAAGCCGGCCGACAACGACGCTGTGCCACTGGCGCCCGCCGAAGAGGCGCAGGCCATATCCGCCATCGCCATGCGCTGCGGCGGATGCGGCGCCAAGGTCGGCGCCTCGGTACTGTCGCGCGCCCTGGCCGAGCTCAGGCCGATCGAACGCGACGACGTGCTGATCGGCCTGCACGCGCCGGACGATGCGGCGGTCATGCGCGTGCCGCCGGGCAAGGCCATGGTGCACACGGTGGACTTTTTCCGCGCCTTCATCGACGACCCCTGGGTCTTCGGCCGCATCGCCGCCAACCACGCGCTGGGCGACATTTTCGCCATGGGCGCCGAACCGCAGTCGGCCACCGCCATCGCCACCGTGCCGCCGGGCCTGGAAGCCAAGGTGGAGGACACACTGCGCCACATGATGGCCGGTGCCGTCTCGGTGCTCAACGAGGCCGGCTGCGCCCTGGTCGGCGGCCACACCGGCGAGGGCAGTGAACTGGCGCTGGGCTTCGCCATCAACGGCCTGATAGCCGACTCGCTGCATGGCATCCTCACCAAGGGCGCGCTGCGGCCCGGCGAGGCGCTGATCCTGACCAAGCCGATTGGTACCGGCACGCTGTTCGCCGCGCACGCCCGGCTGATAGCGCGCGGCCGCTGGATCGACGCCGCGCTCGAATCGATGCAGGTGTCGAACCGCGCCACGATGCCCATACTGATTGCCCACGGTGCCAGCGCCTGCACTGACCTCACCGGCTTCGGCCTGCTCGGCCATCTGGTCGAAATGACCAGGCCATCCGGCGTCGATGCCGAAATCGACCTCGACGCGCTGCCCCTGCTGGAGGGCGCGGCCGAATGCGTCGCTGCCGGCGTGGTCAGCTCGCTGCAGCCGGCCAACCTGCGCCTGCGCCGCGCGCTGCGAAACCAGGAAGAGGCCAGCCACCACCCCAACTACCCGCTGATCTTCGATCCGCAGACCGCCGGCGGCCTGCTCGCCAGCGTGCCGGCCGAGCGCGCCGAATCCTGCCTGGCCGCGCTGCGCGCCGCCGGCTACGCGCATGCCGCGCGCATCGGCCGCGTGCTGGAACAGGGCGCGGCGATCGAACCGATCCGGCTGATCCTCGCCGGATCGCCGTAGCGCCAGCGCCGACTTTCCGCGCCGCGGACAGCGCCGGGAATATCAGTTCGGCTTTTTCGGCGGACGGTGCACCGTCACCGAATGGGCCTTCTTCGGCTCGTCCGTGAAACGCGGTCGCGGCTTGCGGCTCAGGCCGGCCTCCTCGGCCAGTTCCGCTTCGCGCTCGGCGATGAGCCCGAACAGGTCGCGGATGTCGGCCACCGTGTCGTCGCTCAGCGAGCGCGGCACGCCGGGCCGGGGCGCGGTTTCCTTGACGATGTTGGCCAGCACCTTGCGCAATACGCGCAGGATGCGCTGTTCCTTCGACAGATTTTCGATGCCCATGTCCTGCCGGCTCCCGTGATGCGGCGAATCAAACCCGTTGCGCGAAAGACCAAGCCGAACGGCCTATCGAAATCCGCCGCAGCCGGGGGCGAGGATTGCCCTCGCCCTCTGCGGCGGCCTCTCCCTCAGCCCCGACAGGACCGAGGGCAAATGCTCATTTCTTCGCCGGGGCCGGCGCTGCGGCTGCGGCGGCGGGAGCCGGAGCGGCGGCTGCCGGA
>JALHNN010000233.1:959-5152 GCA_022843505.1 Sulfuritalea sp. | reverse complement strand
TGCTCTTCCGATCTGGCGGCCGGTTTGCCGGCGCGTTTTTCCGCCGGCCGCATCTATCTGGACGACGCCGACGTCACCGATGCGATCCGCACCGAGGAGATCTCTGTCGGTGCCTCGAAAGTCGCGGCCCTGCCGGCCGTCAGGGCCGCGCTCCTGGACCGACAGCGGGCCTATCGGCGCTTTCCCGGCCTGGTCGCCGACGGCCGCGATATGGCTTCCGTGGTATTCCCGGGAGCGGTGGCCAAGGTGTTTTTGACGGCCTCGGCTGCCGCTCGTGCAGAAAGGCGCTATAAACAGTTGATCGCAAAGGGGATGCCTGCTAACATGCACGCCCTTTTGCAGGATTTGCAGGAACGGGATGCACGCGACGCCCAGCGCAGCGTGGCTCCCCTCCGGCAATGCGACGATGCCGACCTCGTGGATACCACCGAGATGGACATCGAAGCCGCAGTCGCCGCCGTGATGGCCATCGCCGAACGGCAGGGTTTGCGATCACTATGAAGGATTTTTGAGCAGCACCGCAGCAACGGCGTCGCGCCGGCCGCCAGGCCGGCATGACAATGTCCAACCAACCCGTCACCCCGGTGACACCCCTCTGTAAGGTCCCCCACTCAATGTCTACCGCAGCTATTGCCGAAGCATCACCCATGGAGAGCTTTGCCGCACTGTTCGAGGAAAGCCTCCAGCGCCAGGAAATGCGTGCCGGTGAAGTCATCACCGCCGAAATCGTCCGCATCGACCAGAACTTCGTGGTCGTCAATGCGGGCCTGAAGTCCGAATCCATGATTCCCGCCGAGGAGTTCCACAATGAACGCGGCGAAGTCGAGGCCAAGCCCGGCGACTTCGTCCTGGTCGCAATCGAGATGCTCGAAGACGGCTACGGCGCCACGCGCCTCTCCCGCGAGAAGGCCAAGCGCATCGCCGCCTGGAACGACCTCGACAAGGCCATGAACGATGGCGCCCTGATCAAGGGCATGGTCACCGGCAAGGTCAAGGGCGGCCTCACCGTCATGGTGAATGGCATCCGCGCCTTCCTCCCCGGTTCGCTGGTCGATACGCGCCCGGTCAAGGACACCACGCCCTACGAAAACCGCGAGTTCGAATTCAAGGTCATCAAGCTTGATCGCAAGCGCAACAACGTCGTCGTCTCGCGCCGTGCCGTGCTCGAAGCCAGCATGGGCGAAGAGCGCCAGAAGCTGCTCGAGAACCTGCAGGAAGGCACCGTCATCAAGGGCATCGTCAAGAACATCACCGACTACGGCGCATTCGTCGACCTCGGTGGCATCGACGGCCTGCTGCACATCACCGACCTGGCCTGGCGCCGCGTGCGTCACCCCAGCGAAGTGCTCAATGTCGGCGACGAAGTCACCGCCAAGGTGCTCAAGTTCGACCAGGAAAAGAACCGCGTCAGCCTCGGCATGAAGCAGCTCGGCGAAGATCCGTGGGTGGGAATCGCCCGCCGCTATCCGCAGGGCACGCGCCTGTTCGGCAAGGTCACCAACCTGACCGACTACGGTGCATTCGTCGAGATCGAGCAGGGCATCGAAGGCCTGGTGCACGTCTCGGAAATGGACTGGACCAACAAGAATATCCACCCGACCAAGGTTGTCCAGCTGGGCGACGAAGTCGAAGTGATGATCCTCGAAATCGACGAAGACCGTCGCCGCATCTCGCTCGGCATGAAGCAGTGCATGGCGAACCCGTGGGACGATTTCGCCATGAACCACAAGAAGGGCGACAAGGTCCGCGGCGCCATCAAGTCGATCACCGACTTCGGCATCTTCATCGGCCTGCCCGGCGGTATCGACGGCCTGGTGCACCTGTCCGACCTGTCGTGGTCCGCCAGCGGCGAGGAAGCCAAGCAGAACTTCAAGAAGGGCGATGAAGTCGAGGCCGTGGTGCTCTCCATCGATGTCGACAAGGAGCGCATCTCGCTCGGCGTCAAGCAGCTCGACGGCGACCCCTTCACCAGCTATGTGGCGACCCACGACAAGAACAGCCTGGTATCCGGCACGGTGACCAGCGTCGATCAGCGCGGCGCGGTGGTCAATCTGGGCGACGACGTCGAAGGCTATCTGCGGGTTTCCGAGTTTTCGCGCGATCGCATCGAAGACCTGAGCCAGCACCTGAAGGTCGGCGACGTGATCGAAACCATGATCATCAACGTCGATCGCAAGACGCGTTCGATCAACCTTTCGATCAAGGCCAAGGATCAGGTCGAGCAGAGCCAGGCGATGCAGAAGCTGGCGGCGGATACCTCGTCGGCGAGCAGCGGCACCACCAACCTCGGCGCCTTGCTCAAGGCCAAGCTCAACCAGCAGTAATCCGACGCCATGACCAAATCGGAACTCATCGCCCGGCTGGCGGAGCGGTTTCCCCAGCTCGTGGCGAAGGATGCCGACTTCGCCGTCAAGATGATTCTCGATGCGCTCACCTCGGCCCTGGTCAAGGGCGATCGCATCGAGATTCGCGGCTTCGGCAGCTTTGCACTGAATTATCGGCCGCCGCGGATAGGCCGCAATCCCAAGTCGGGCGACAAGGTGCAGGTGCCGGAGAAATACGTACCGCACTTCAAGGCCGGCAAGGAGTTGCGCGAGAGGGTCGATTACGGGTCAGAGGGTCGATGACAGCGGGCAGGCGGCGGTAATCCGGGCGGCGTATTCTGCCGTCCGCATGCCGGCACCTGTTTGCGGCCTTCGATCTTCCGCACCATGACATTCCTGATCAAGCTGCTGGTTTGGCTGCTGCGCATCGTGGTCTTCATCGGCCTGTTCGGGCTGGCGATCAAGAACAGCGGGCCGATGGAGCTGCGCTTTTTTCTCGACCACAACTGGACGGCGCCGGTCTCGGTGGTGATCCTCGCCGCGTTTGCCATCGGCGTCGCCGTCGGTTTGACGGCCGCGCTGGGCGTGTTCCTCAATCCGCGACGCAAGCGCGACGCCGGTTCCTCCTGAACGCATGGAAATCGAACTCTGGTGGCTGCTGGTGTTGCCGGCGTTTTTCGCCCTCGGCTGGGTCGCCGCGCGCATCGACATCAAGCACCTGCTGCAGGAATCGCGCGCCTTGCCGCGGTCCTATTTCAGGGGCCTGAATTTCCTGCTCAACGAGCAGCCGGACCAGGCGATCGAAGCCTTCATCGAGGCGGCGCGCGTCGACCCGGAAACCATCGAGATGCATTTCGCGCTGGGCAGCCTGTTCCGCCGGCGTGGCGAGACCGACCGCGCCATCCGCGTGCACCAGAACCTGATCGAGCGCGATGGCCTGTCGGCCGCCCAGCGACTGCACGCGCTCTCCGAACTGGGCCAGGACTACCTCAAGGCGGGCCTGCTCGATCGCGCCGAGGAAATCTTCGTCAAGTTACGCGGCACGGACCGCGACGAAGAAGCCTTGAAAAACCTGCTGGAGATCTACCAGCAGGAAAAGGAGTGGGCCAAGGCGATCGCGGTTGCCGAAGCCATGCCCAATCATGCCGATCACCTGTGGCAGCGCGAGATCGCCGAATTCCATTGCGAGATGGCGGCGACCGAAATGCTCAACGGCAACCACGACCGCGCCCGCGACCTGCTCGAGCAGGCGCTCGCGGCGAACCGCAAGTGCGTGCGCGCCACGCTTCTGCTCGGCGAACTGGCGGCGAAAGTCGGCGCCGGCGACACGGCGATCGAACATTGGCGGCGCGTCGAGCAGCAGAATCCGGTGTATCTCGCACTGATCGCGGAAAAGCTGATGGCCGTGCATGAGCAACTCGGACGCATGGAGCAGGGGCGCGAGCTGCTGCGCAACTGGCTCGAGCGCCATCCTTCGCTGGACCTGCTGGACGCGGTGTTTCGCGTCGAGCTCGACAACGAGGGCCCCGAGGCGGCGTATGCGCTGGTACGCGAGGAGTTGCGCCGCAACCCGACCCTGCTCGGACTCGACAAGCTGCTCGAGGCGCAGATCCTGGTGGCGCCGGTCGAGCGTCGCGCCGACCTGGAACTGATCAAGAACCTGATCCACAATCACACCCGCCGCGTCGCGCGCTATCGCTGCGACGCCTGCGGTTTCAAGGCGCGCCAGTTCTACTGGCGCTGCCCCGGCTGCGGCGGCTGGGAAACCTATCCGCCGCGGCGCACCGAAGAATTCGATATCACACTCTAGGCATTCATCATGAAAATCACCGTCATCGGCACCGGCTACGTCGGCCTAGTTTCGGGCAC
>JALHNN010000233.1:0-949 GCA_022843505.1 Sulfuritalea sp. | reverse complement strand
ACGACGTGCTCTGTCTGGATCTTGACGCCAACAAGATCCGCATCCTCAACGAGGGCGGCATCCCGATCTATGAACCGGGCCTTGAGGCCATGGTGAAGAAGAACGTCGCCGCCGGGCGGCTGCGCTTCACCACCGACGTCGAGGCCGCCGTGGCCCACGGCGTGCTGCAGTTCATCGCCGTCGGCACGCCACCCGACGAGGACGGCTCGGCCGACCTGCAGTACGTGGTGGCGGCGGCGCGCAATGTCGGTCGCCACATGGACGGCTACCGCGTCGTGATCGACAAGTCCACGGTGCCCGTGGGCACCGCCGACAAAGTGCGTGCCGCCATCGCCGAAGAGCTGCAGAAGCGCGGTGCGAGGATCGATTACAGCGTCGTCTCCAATCCCGAGTTCCTCAAGGAGGGCGCTGCGGTCGAGGACTTCATGAAGCCTGACCGCATCGTCGTCGGTGCCGACGATCCGCGCGCCATCGAGCTGATGCGCGAGCTGTACGCCCCCTTCCAGCGCAATCACGAGCGCCTGATCCTGATGGACGTGAAGAGCGCCGAGCTGACCAAGTACGCCGCCAATGCCATGCTCGCCACCCGCATCAGCTTCATGAACGAACTGGCCAACCTGGCCGAGAAGCTGGGCGCCGACATCGAACTGGTGAGGAAGGGCATCGGCTCCGATCCGCGTATCGGTTTCCACTTCCTGTATCCCGGCGTGGGCTACGGCGGCTCCTGCTTTCCCAAAGATGTGCAGGCGCTGATCCGCACCGCCGACGAGGCCGGGCAGGGGCTCAAGGTGCTGCAGGCCGTGGAAGACGCCAACGAGGCGCAAAAGACCGTGCTCGGCGGCAAGATCACCAGGCGTATGGGGCAGGACCTCTCGGGCAAGACCTTCGCACTGTGGGGCCTGGCTTTCAAGCCCAATACCGACGACATGCGCGAGGCTCCCAGCCTGGT
>JALHNN010000232.1 GCA_022843505.1 Sulfuritalea sp. | reverse complement strand
ACGTCGACCGTGCCGCGCAGCGCCGTGATGTTCTTGCGCACCACGTCCATGCCGACGCCGCGGCCCGACAGGTTGGTGACCTTTTCCACGGTGGAAAAGCCGGGTTCGAAGATCAGGTTGACCACTTCCTGGTCGGAGAGGACTTCGCCGGGCTGGATCACGCCCTTTTCGATGGCCTTGGCCTGGATGCGGTCCTTGTTGAGGCCGCCGCCGTCATCGACGACCTCGATGACGATGCTGCCGGAATCATGGAAGGCGTTCAGCTCGACGCGGCCCTTGACCGGCTTGCCGGCGGCGGCGCGCACCGCGGCGGGCTCGATGCCGTGGTCCATGGCGTTCCTGACCAGGTGCATCAGCGGATCGCCGATGCGTTCGACCACGGACTTGTCGAGTTCCGTCTCGGCGCCGTTGATCACCAGTTCGATGTCCTTGCCCAGTTCCTTGGAGACGTCGCGGGCAACGCGATGGAAGCGGTTGAAGGTCTCGCCGATCTGCACCATGCGCAGCTGCAGCGCCGAATCGCGGATGCTCTCGACCAGGCGCGAAAGCACCGAGGTGGCCTCGACCAGCGTGCCTTCGCCGCTTTTCCGGGCCAGGAGGTTGGCCGAGGCGCCGGCGATCACCAGTTCGCCGACCAGGTCGATCAACTGGTCGAGCTTGTCGGCGTGGATGCGGATCAGGCTGGCTTCGGCGGCCTTTTTCTCGGATATCGTCTTCTGCTTGGCGACGGCGGCCTCGACGATCTCGGGCTGCACGCTGTTCTGCTGGATCAGGATGTTGCCCAGCGGCGGGGTCGCCGTCTCCTCGGCGCCGACTTTCGCGGCCGACTGTCGGCGTAGGCCGTTTTCAAGCTCCTCGCGGGTCAGCGCACCGCTCTTGACCAGGATCTCGCCCAGGCGCATGGTCTCTTCGGGCAGGGATTCGATCAGTTCGAGGAATTCCTCGACCTTGCTGTTCGGCGGCAGGATGCGGAGTTCGCAGTCGTCGCGGCAGAAATCGAACACGCGCTCGATGGCATCCTTGCTGGCATGGCTGCGGAAATTGATCTCGAAGCCCAGATAACAGAGCTCCGGGTCCATGGCGTCGGCTTCCGGCAGGGCGTCGGTCAGCGTGGTCAGATGGGCGATCTCGCCCAGGTTCAGCAGGTAGCGCAGGAAGGCCAGCGGGTCCATGCCGTTCTTCAGGACCTCGCGGCCAAAACGGATCGAAATGTGCCAGCAGTCGCTGATCGCATTTCCCGGGCCATCGCGGCGGACGTCCGCCTCGGCCTCGGCCAGGTCGCCCTTGACGGCTGCCGGCTTGCGTTCGCCGAGGAAAGGCTTGAGCTGCTCGCTGATCGCCGCGCCGGCGGCCGCCAGGGCGTCGTCAACTTCCAGCTGGCCGTTGGCGACCAGGTCGAGCAGGGCGCCGATGTGGTCGCAGCCCAGCAGCAGCGCGGAAATCATTTCGCCGCTGACTTCGATCTCGCCATTCCTCAGCCGATCGAGGACGTTCTCCAGGACGTGGGTGAATTTTTCGACGCTGTGGATTTCAACCACGCCGGCGCCACCCTTGATGGTATGCGCGGCGCGGAACACGGCGTTGATGGTTTCCGGATCGCGGTCGCCTTTTTCCAGCTGCATCAGTCCGCTTTCCATGGCCTCCAGTTGCTCGCGGGCCTCGACGGAAAAAACGCTGAGAATTTCGTCCATTGCTCGGCTCCCTTTCAGCCTTGTTCGCCGGCGGGAATCACCAGCGGGTCGCCGAAAAAGGCCACCATATTGAAGAACTCGATGACCTCGCGCACCGCGGTGCTGTGGCCGACAATGCGCATCACGCTGCCTCTTTGCTCGCTTTCGCGCTTGGCCAGCGTCAGCAGCTGGAAGCCCGCCGTGTCCATCTCACCGACATGCGACAAATCGAGTTCGAGCACCGGATGGGCGCGCACTCCGTCGATCAGCTGCTGCTTGATCTCGGCCGCGTGGTAGATGCCGAGGTCGCCTTCCAGGGTGATCCGGGTCGCTCCCTCGGCGGTGGTCTGCGCTATGAATTCCATCTTGTCGCTCCTAGAAAAGTTCCACTTTCGGGCCGGCCTTCGGTTCCGCGCTGCCGCTGCGTGTCACGCTGTTGTGCGTGCTGCGTTGCGACTCCATGACGTAGTTGCTGTAGATCTGGTCGAGGTGAGACGCCAGGGGCTGCAATTCGAAGCCCGGATCCTCGAGCTGGGCCAGCCGCTCGGCCAGCATCTGGGTATGGCCATCGAGCCGGTTCAGCGCATCCATCACCTGCTCGATCTGCTGGCGCGTGACGTCCTGGAACTGCACGCTGGCCAGGGCGGACATGAACATCTCGGCGAGCTGCTGGCTGCTTTCGGTAATCGTGGCCATCACGCCGGCGCCGTGCTCGGTGACCTCCTTGTAGCTGCGGCCCAGGTCGTCGAGCTGGCTGGCGAAGCTTTCCAGCGCCTCCCGTTCGGACGCCGCGTTGTCCTTGGAAAGCTTTTCCTCGAACTGGCCCTCGATCGAGTCGGCCACCGCCTCGATGCCGCTGCTGATCTTGCCCACGGCCTCGTCGGTGGCGCGCGACAGCTTGCGCACCTCGTCGGCGACGACGGCGAAGCCGCGGCCGGCATCGCCGGCGCGGGCGGCCTCAATTGCCGCGTTCAGGGCCAGCAGGTTGGTCTGGCCGGAGATATGGCGGATCAGGTCGACCAGGGTGCTCAGGGAGCGGGCTTCCTTGACCACGTGGGAAATCCGCTCGCGGTCTTCCAGCCCCGATGCCACCCGTTCCTGGATGTAGCTTTCGAGTGTGTCGATCAATTGGCGGTTGCGGGCTATCCGCTCTTCCGAAGCCTGCAGCAGGCGCGCCGATTCGTTAGTCGTACTTTCGACATAGCGACCCAGGCGCGAGATGATGTCGTCGATGTTCTGCAGGCGGCCGGCGATGTCGAACGCCGCCTTTTCGGTCTCCGAAACCACGCCGTTGAGTTGGCCGCGCACCACGTCGTTGAAACCCTGGACGCCGCGCAGTTCCTCGGCAACCTGCTCCGCAGCGGCGATCACCGTGCCATTGCGCGCCGCTGCCTCCTTGTCGGCATTCGCCCGGCCGAACTCCCAGTCGTGATAGACGGCCCGTGAAACCGCGTGCTGGGCGGCGAACAGGGCCATCGCCAGCGCGAACATGCCCAGCGCGGCGCCGGCCTCCGGCGACAGACCCACGGCGGGGAGCAGGGACCCATGAAACCAGCCGTGCAACACAAGAACCAGCAGGGCGGCAGCGAAACTGACCGCGGCGGCGATCAGCAGCGCGCGGCGCATCGTGGTCTGGTGGTCAAGCATTATTTCAGCACCAGCTTGATGGTGTTCAGCAGTTCGTCGGCGGTGGCGGGTTTCACCAGCCAGCCCGAGGCGCCGGCCGCCTTGGCCTCCATGCGCTTGGCCTGCTGCGATTCCGTGGTCAGGAACAGGATCGGCATGAATTTGTAGTTCGGCAGCGTGCGGACCTCCTTGATGAACTCGATGCCGTTCATGCCGGGCATGTTGAGGTCGGTGATCAGCAGATCCACCTTCGTCCCGCCCTTGAATTTGGCCAGGCCCTCGGCGGCATTCGCCGCCTTTTCCACTGCATAGCCCGCCTTGGTCAGGATGTTCGAGATCGACAGCAGGATCGTCGCCGAATCGTCCACCAGCATGATTGTGCTCATAGCCATATCCTCGTATTTCGCTCGGTTCAGGGGGAAGTCGAAGCCGACGGCTTCGGCGACCAGCGCCATTTAACGGATGACATGCTCTCAAAGTGGCGGCCTTTTGTTTATCCGTGAATCACGCGACAAGTTGCGGGAAGTACGTAGCCGGGAAAGCAATTTTTGGCCCCCGGATGGGGAATGGGCCGGGCGGATTCCGGAGCCGGGCCCGACGGCGCAAGTTTCCTTTCCACGCCAGGGGGCGGCGTCCGCGTTTCGGTTCTGGCGACGCTTGCGCAAGATACGTAGCGGTCCTACGTAATTGCCGCAGGTGGCGGCCGGGGTTTTGCCGTTATCATTGGCGGCAATCTCAAGGAGCCGGGTGTTTTCCCCGGCGACATACGGAACCGCTATTTCATGCTCCTGATTGTCGGCTACGTCATCATCCTCCTGGCCTCGGTCGGCACCTATGCCGTCCATGGCAGCCTGGCCGCACTCTGGATGCCCATGGAGTACGTCGCGATCGTCGGCCTGGCGGCCGGGGGCTTCCTCGCCGGCAACGGCACCAAGGCGGTAACGGCCACGCTGAAGGCGCTGCCCTCGGTCCTGACCGGATCGCACCTCAACAAGTCCCTCTACATGGACCTGTTGGCCATGCTCTACGAGATCCTGACCAAGGTGCGCAAGGAAGGCCTGATGTCGATCGAGAACGACATCGAAAACCCCAACGAAAGCCCGATCTTCGCCAAGTACCCGACGATCGTGAAAGACCACCATGTGATGGAATTCACCTGCGACTACCTGCGCATGATGGTCGGCGGCAACCTCAACGCCTTCGAGATCGAGAACCTGATGGACGTCGAGATCGAAACCCACCACCAGGAGGCCCACGTTCCGGTCCATGTGGTGACCAAGATGGCCGACGGGCTGCCGGCCTTCGGCATCGTCGTTGCGGTGATGGGCGTGGTCAACGTCATGGGCTCGGTCGGCGCCCCGCCCGCCGTGCTTGGCAAGATGATCGGCGGCGCCCTGGTCGGCACCTTCCTCGGCATCCTGATCTCCTACGGCTTCATCTCTCCGGTGGCGACCCGGCTGGGACAGAAGGTCGAGGAGGAGGGGAAAATCTATCAGGTGATCAAGACCGTCCTGCTGGCGAGCATGAACGGCTATGCGCCGCAGGTGGCCGTCGAATTCGGCCGCAAGGTTCTGTATTCCGGCGACCGTCCGCGCTTCATCGAACTCGAGGACGACCTCAAGGCACGGAAGGGCAAATGAGCCCGGCATGTCCGCCCCGGGGCTGAGTCATGAGCGACGATACCCAGCAACCGATAGTCGTCAGGAAGGTCAAGAAATACGCTGACGGGGCCCACGGCGGTGCCTGGAAGATCGCCTATGCCGACTTCGTCACGGCGATGATGGCCTTCTTCATGCTGATGTGGCTGCTCGGTTCGACCACGCAGGCCGACTTGCAGGGCATCGCCGATTACTTCCAGAATCCGCTCA
>JALHNN010000231.1 GCA_022843505.1 Sulfuritalea sp. | reverse complement strand
ACTGGCGTCGCGCAGGGCGCGCGTCGCCACGGCGGAGACGGCGGCCGTGCGCAACTCGGTGAGCCAGGTCGCATCCATCACCGCCAGCGGCACGCCCGTGGCCGGGTCGAGCAGCAGCAGGGTGGCGATCATGGTCGGCAGGCCGCGCGCCGGATTGCCGGGCACCTGGGTGATCAGCTTGGTCACCAGGGCATTGCCGACCAGGGCCGGCTTGACGAAGAGCAGGCTGCCCGGTTCGGCCAGTTCGAAGACGGTGCGCAGCGGCTGCGTCACGCGTCCGGCGGAAAGCTCGATCAGCGCGTGCTCGATGGCCGGCAGCAGGTCGTCGAGCGCGAGCAGGCGGCGGACGGCGTCGTTGTCGAGGAATAGCGGGGTCGCGGGCATGGTCGGCGAATGGAAATGCGATGCGTCATCCTACCCCGGGCAGGCGGGATCGATTAGGATGGTGGCCTTGCAATCAATGCCGGAGATGCACATGAAAAAGCTGTCCCTCGTACTCACCGCGGAGCTTGAAATCCCCGACGACTGGGAACTGGTCGAACACCCGTCCGGCATCTGGGTGCTGAAGGTCGGCGATCGCTTCGTCGATTTCGACATCACGCCCCTGGTCACCGACTCCGGTGCCGTCGATGCCACCTGGAGCGACGAGGACGAGGCCTTCACCGGCGAGATCCTCGACATGGTGACGGGCCTCGACTCGCAGATGGAAATCAGCTACCTGCAGTAGGCCCGCTGGGGGCTAGGCGTCGACGGCGATCGCCAGCGGTTCCTGACCCCCGGCGGCCAGCGAGGCGCCGAGGCCGACCAGCACGCGGCCGGCGATCACCAGGTCTTCCCGGCGCAGCAGCAGCTCCTGGCCGTTCTGCAGGCGGACGAAGGTGCCGTTGCTGGAATGGTCCTCGATGACGATCTTCTGCTGGCGCAGTATCACGCTGGCATGGTGGCGCGAGGCCGTCGCCACATCCACCACCACGGCATTGTTCTTTTCGCGGCCGATGCCGATTTCGGGGTGCGCCGGGTCGACGCTCCAGGTCTGACCGCGATAGCTGATCGTCGCCGCCAGGCTGGGCGCCTCGGCAGCGGCCGAGTTGTCAGACACCAGGGTTTGGCCCTGGTCCTGCTGCCACAGCGCCTCGATGATCGTGACCTTGCCCTTGCGGCCCTTGACCGAGGTCGAATAGAGCTTGCGGCAGGTGGCCCTCAGGTAGTTGGGCAGGGCGTCGAAGGTTTCGCTCGAAGTGAGGATCTGTTCCGGCGAGGCCAGTGACGTGAGCCGCGCGGCGAGATTGACGGTGTCGCCGAAGCAGTCGCCATCGGCCTCGATCACCGGCCCGTAGTGGAAGCCGATCTTGAGCTTGATGCCGGCCTGGGCGCCGACCAGGTCGGCAAAGCGAGACTGCATGGCGTTGGCGGCCTGGATCGCCTGACCGGCCGAGGCGAAGGAGGCCATCACTTCGTCGCCGATGGTCTTGACCACGTTGCCGCCGTAGGCCGTGGTGGTGCTCTTCAGGCAGGCGATGCATTCGACCACGGCCGCCATGGCGACGGTGTCCCCGCTGGCTTCGTACAGCCCGGTGCTGCCGGCAATGTCGGCAAAGAGGATGGCGCGAAACGTGTCCATCGGGCTCCCTGGATGGCGAACTGGATAGCCTCGATTGTAGGGCCCCGGCTGTCGGAAAGCCATGGTCGTACGTCTGCCGCCCGTGGCGCATAATCGCCGCCATCATGCCGCGGTCGAACCAACTCTCGCCCGGAGCCGCCCACGTGATCGGCTTGCTGTTCATCGCCACGGGGGCGCTCCCGATGCTGGCGGCCTTCGATATCGGGCCGCTGCGCGCCGAGGACATCAATGGCCCGCCCTGGCTGGGGCTGGCCGCCGGAGGCTGCTTTGCCTCGGCCGGTTGCGCCATCATCGCCGGCCCGCAGTCGCCGCTGCCGGCGCGCCTGTTCGGCATCCTGGCATTGCTCGGCCTGGTCGCGATTGGCAACTGGGTGGCTTTCGGCGCTGGCGAGCGTATCTGCGGCGGCAGTCTTTCACTGCCCGGCGTCGGCGGCAGTCGCGATCTCGGCGGCCTGGCCTGCCGCATCCCCTTCGGCGTCGGCGCGCTGATCATCGACGCCTTCCTCTGCCTGATGGTCGCCAAGACGCTGCAACAGGCGCTCGGCGGTCCGCCGCGCCTGGCGCGCCTGGTCAGTGTCGCGGAGTGGCTGATCCTGGCGAGCCTGCTGCCCATCCTGTTGCCCCTGCTGGTGTTTGGTCTGGCTGCCGGCGCCGCCGGCGCGATCAGGACACGGCTCGCCACCGGGGTCTGGCCGCGCAACGAGGAGTTCATCGCGCGGCAGAAGGCGAAGGGACTGCTGAAAAAGATCAGGCGTCCGCCGGCGGACCCGCCGCCCTGAATCACGTTAGCATGCGCGGATGGACCCACTGATCCCTGCCATGATGGACACCGGCTCTCAGTTGCCGCGGCGCCAGGAGTCGGCGCCGGTGGCACGGCGCCTGGTCGCGCTGGCCATCGCCTTCGCCTGCCTGGCGGGCATGGCCTCCACGGCACTCGCGCGGCCGGGCCAAAGCGGTCTGGGACTGGGCGAGGGCCTGTTGCCGACATCGCCGCAATGGTTGCTGGAGGAATCAGGCGGCCAGGGCCAGCGGCTGTTCGCGATTCCGGACGAACTGGCCGAAATCGAGCGCCTGCCGGCGGAACGACGCAAGCGGCTGAAGGCATTGATTAGGGAACGCGAACTCGACGTCGATTTCGTGCGCCGCGCGATCAAGGCCACGCGCGGCGCCGTCAGGGGCGGACGCCTTCACGCCAAGCCGGAATACATGGCGCGACTGCGGGAGATCGTGATCGGCATCGACCGCGAACTGGGAGGGAGCGACCGTCCTCTATGGCAGCACGAACCCATCCTGCGCGCCCTGCCGGCCTACACCCGGATCGAGATCGTGGCGCCCGCGGTCTATGCGGAGCGACTGCGGCGCGAGGTGAACCGCCTTGGCCTGCGTGGCCGCGCGCAGGTCCGTGCGACCCCGGTGCCGCCTGAATCGCCGGCAGCGACGCGCTGGATACGCGATACCGTCCTCGTCAGCGAGCATGGCAAGGGCCAGGCCCTGTTCCGTCCCCTCAGTTACTGGCCGCGCCGGGATCTCGTTGCCGACGATCTGCGTTATCTCGACAGCTTGCGCCAGCCGCAACGCGAGATAGTCGCCGTGCCGCTGTTCTACCGCGCCGGAAACTTCCTGCTCGGCGTGTCGGCGCGGCGCACCCTGTTCGTCGGGGCGCAGGAAGTCATCGACAACGAGGTCGTGTACCGCAACACCCTGCGTCACACGCCCCGCGCCGATACGGTACTTGCCGTGTTCAGCGCCTTGACAGGGGCGGACCAGGTGACGCTGATGCCGAACACCCGGCGCTTCTATCACATCGACATGTACATGACCCTGCTCGACGACGGCGTCGCCGCGGTGCTCGATCCGCTCGATCCCGAGGCGCTGCCCGACGAGGACCGCGAAGCGCTGCAGCAGGCCCGGAACCGGCTGCGCGAGCATGACTACCGGATCGTGGACATCCCGACCCTGGCCGAGCGCATTGCCGGGTTCCAGTCATCGACCAACATCGTGCCTTTTCGCCATCGCGACACCGGTGAGCGAATGGCGCTGGTGCCGGTCTACCCGGATCGGCAGGTGCGGTCGGGCGAGCAGGAGGTGTCGCTGAATGCCCTGGTCGACGAGGCCTACCGGCGGGCCGGCATCACGCCCATCGCGGTCGAGGACCGCTTCCACATCAGCGAGGGGAATACCCGTTGCGTCGTCCTGCAATTGCGCTGATTCGCCTCATTGAAAGCCTTGGAAAGCGATAGCATTCCCCCATGGATCCCCTGACCCATGCCGCGATGGGCGCCGGCTTCGCCGCGGGCGCCGCCGCAATGCGACCGCAGCCCGCGGAGTCGGCGCTGGCGACACGGCGGTTCGCGGCGGTGGCCGGCGCCGTCGCCGGCCTGGCGCCCGACATCGACGTCCTTTTCCAGAGCGGCGAGGATGCGCTGCGGGTGCTCGACTACCACCGCCACTTCACCCATGCGCTGCTGTTCGCGCCGTTGGGCGCTCTGGTCGTCGCCGGCCTGCTGTGGCCGCTCTTGCGCCGCCGCCTCGGCTTCGGCCAGTTGTATCTGTCCTGCCTGCTCGGCTATTTCGTCCATCCGCTGCTCGACGCCTGCACCAGCTACGGCACCCACCTCTGGCTGCCGTTTTCGCGCGAACCGGCGGCGTGGAACCTGGTCGCGGTGTTCGACCCGACATTCACCCTGCTGCTGGCCGTGCCGCTCATCCTGTTCCTGCGGCGCCAGGGCTCCCGTGCCGTGGCCTGGGGCCTCATCCTCGGTGCCGCCTACCTGGGACTGAGCGCTTTCCAGCAGCAGCGCGCCGAAGCGGCGCTGCGCGGGCTGGCGCAGGCGCGCGGCCACGTCGCCGGCCAGCTCTCGGTCAAGCCGACGCTGGCCAACCTGCTGCTCTGGCGCGGGCTTTACATCCATGACGGGCGCGTGCAGGCCGATGCCTTCCACCTCGGCCCGTCGTCGCGCCACTATCCCGGCGAATCGGCGCCCCTGCTCGACACCTCGGCCGCGCAGCGCGTTGCCCACGGCGAGGCGCGACGGCTGGCCGACATCGAGCGCTTCCGCGCCTTTTCCGACGGCTTCCTGGTCGAGGACCGCCGCCGCCCCGGCTTCGTCGGCGACGCCCGCTACGCCATGCTGCCGACGCGGATCGCGCCGATCTGGGGCCTGCAATGGGGCGGCCCCGGCGCCGCCACCGAGTTCGTCAGCCGCCACGAATTCACGTCTGCCATGCGCGAAGATTTTTTTGCCATGCTGCTGGGCCGCGAGTTGCCCATGCCGCTGCCCGTGGCGCGATAATCGGCAGCGATGCTCGCCTACATCGTCCGCCGCCTGCTCTACGCGATCCCGATCCTGATCGGGGTGAACCTGCTCACCTTCGCCCTGTTCTTCGTCGTCAACACGCCCGACGACATGGCGCGCATGCAGCTCGGCGTCAAGCGCGTGACGCCCGAGGCGATCGAGAAGTGGAAGGCCGAGCGCGGCTACGACAAGCCCCTGCTGTGGAACGCCAAGGCGTCGGGCAGCGCGGCGGTGACCGACACCATCCTGTTC
>JALHNN010000230.1 GCA_022843505.1 Sulfuritalea sp. | reverse complement strand
CTTCGCCCTGCAAATGGCCGCCCATGCCGTCGGCGACCACCAGCAGCACCGCATCATCGGTCGCCAGCCAGGCGGCGCGATCCTGATTGACGTCCCGGCCGCCGATGCGGCTTTCCTGGGTGATGCTGTATTTCATCACCAGCCGCGCAGACCGATGCGCGAAAGCCAGGAACCCGGCGGCTTGTCCGCCGCGGTATCGTTGTTCAGCGTCGCCTGCAGCGCGCGCGCGTGCTGCGGCCGGCGCTGCGGCTCCAGCCGCAGGCATTCGTCGATGGTGGCCAGCAGTCGCGGCGAGTACTCCATGCCCCAGCGCTGGCGCGCCGGGAGCAATTCGTCATCGTTCATGCGCTCGTCCGCCGCCTGCGGCGCCGCGCCGGCCAGCGCCGCGTACATGCAGGCGCCGACGGCGTAGATGTCGGTCCACGGACCGAGGGTGAACTTGCCGTGATATTGCTCCGGGGCGGCGTAGCCGGGCGTGTACATCGCGCGCGGCGCCGGCGGGCCGATGTCGACCGCATAGCGCGCGGCGCCGAAGTCGAGCAACACCGGGCTGCCGTCGTCGCGCAGCCAGATATTCGCCGGCTTGATGTCGAGATGCAGCAGGCCGTGGCCATGGACTTCGCCGAGCCCGTCGAGGACGCCGCTGAACATCTTGCGCATGAAGGCTTCGCTGAGCCGGCCGCGGTGGTTGCGGATGTGGTCGCGCAGGGTGTGCCCGGTTTCGAAGCGCATTACCAGGTAAACCGTTTCGTTGGCGCGGAAGAAGTTCAGCACCCGCACCACGTTGGGGTGGTCCAGGCCGGTCAGCGCGCGCCCTTCTTCGAAGAACAGCTTGAGCCCATGGTTGAAATCCCCCTGGTGCTCGGGCGGTATGTTGGGCACGATCTCGCCCTCGCCGCGCAGTGCCAGGGCGTTGGGCATGTATTCCTTGATCGCCACCGGCGTGCCCGCCGCATCGTGCGCCAGGTATACGATGGAAAACCCGCCGGCCGAAAGCTGCCTTTCGATGCGGTAGCCTCCCAACTCGCAGCCGGGGGGCAGGGCATGGTTGTTCTGGGAAAACAAGGTGGGTTCGGTACGGACCGGTTGCTATACTTCCGTGATTTTCCTTGTTCGTCCGCGCGCTGTAAACCTTTGTCTGCGGCGCCGGCTTCGGAGACCGCCCCAAGACCATGATCCACAGCATGACCGGTTATGCCGCTGCCAGCCTCGATTTGGGCGGCGCAATCCTGAATTTCGAGATCAAGAGCGTCAATTCGCGCTACCTCGATATCGGCTTTCGCATTGGCGAGGAGCTGCGCTTCCTCGAAATGGCCCTGCGCGAAAGGATCGCCGAGCGCGTTGGCCGCGGCAAGGTCGAGGTGCGCGGCTACCTTCAGGCGCAGGCCGGACAGGGTGGCAGTCCGCGCCGGCAGATGCCCGACGGCGCGATGCTGGTCGAACTGGCGCGGCTCCAGGACGAGGTGCGTCGCGCGCTGCCGCAGGCCGCGCCCTTGTCCGTCGCCGAGGTCCTGCGCTGGCCCGGCGTGCTCGCCGACGACGCCCTGGGCGCGGAGCAGTTGCAGGCGGCGGCGCTGGAACTCTTCTCGGGCCTGCTTGACGAGTTCGCCGCCAGCCGCAATCGCGAAGGCGCCAAGCTGGCCGAGGTCTTGCGTGACCGCGCGCAGCGCATGCGCGAGCAGGTGGCCGGGGTTACCCCGCTGGTTCCCCTGGCTTTGGCGGCTTACCAGGACCGCATCGCCACCAAGCTGCGCGAGGCGGTGGCCAACCTCGACGAAGACCGCATCCGCCAGGAGGTCGGGGTCTTTGCCGCGAAGATCGACGTCGCCGAGGAACTGGCGCGCCTGAGCACGCACCTCGACGAAGTCGAGCGCGTATTGAAGAAGGGCGGCGCGGTCGGCAAGCGCCTCGATTTCCTGATGCAGGAACTCAACCGCGAGGCCAACACCCTTTCGTCGAAGTCGGTGTCGTCCGAAGTCACGGCGATCGCGCTGGAAATGAAACTGCTGATCGAGCAGATGCGCGAACAGGTGCAAAACCTGGAGTAAGCCGCGGTTCCGCCCGCAGGGGCGGAATCCCGGCCTCGAATATAATCCCCTCCAACATAATGGATGTTTGCGGTAGCCGATGCCTTTCGGGCATCGCCGCACCGCCAGCCAGCGGGAGGAGCATGGAGCAGGCCGAAGAGGGCATGGCAGTGCCGCGACGTTTTGCGCTCGCGCGGCATTACGCCATTGCCAGCCTGGCATGTACCCTGGTGGTGGCGGCACTCCTCGGCTGGAGTTACCAGTACCTGGCATTGCGCGACCTGACCCATCTTGGGGGGGATCGCAACGTTGCGCTGGCGCATGCCTTGTCGAATTCGCTTCGTCCGCAGTTCCTGCCGCTGGTCCGGGGCAACGCCGATGCCGCCGCCGTTGAGCTGCAGGCGCTCGCCGCAGGGAACGATCTCTACAGCCTGGTGACCCGCCAACTGGCCGGCACCGAGGTGATCAAGGTCAAGGTCTATGCCTTGAACGGCCGTACCGTGTTTTCCAGCGATCCGGCCCAGACCGGCGAGGACAAGCGCGACAATCCGGCATTTCGCGCCGCCGTCGACGGCCGGATCACCAGCGGCCTCGCCCATCGCGACAGCTTCGACGCCTTCGAGGGGACGAAGACGGACCTTGACGTAATTTCCACCTACCTGCCGATCCGCGACGAGCATGGAGGCGCACTCGCCGTGTTCGAGATCTACAGCGACGTCACCGACCTGACAACGCGTCTGCAGGCAACGCGCAGCCTGGTTATCGCCACCGTCGCCGGTCTGCTGGCGGTACTCTATGGACTGCTCTTTCTACTGGTCTCCCGCGCCCAGCGCATCATCGATGGTCAGGAGGCCCTGCTCAAGGAATCGATCGAGGAACTCGATCGCCACGTCTGCGAGCGCACCGCCGCCCTCGACGCGACCAACCGCGAGCTGCTCGGCGAAATCGAGGAGCGCAAGCAGGTCGAGCGCATTCTGCGTGAAAGCACGGCGCGCTACCATGCGGTCACCCAGTCCGCGAACGATGCGATTGTCACGGCCGACAGCCGGGGCAACATCGTCGGCTGGAACCGGCGCGCCGAAGCCATGTTCGGCTATGCCGAGGAAGAGGTGCTGGGGCGCCCGCTGACCCTGGTCATTCCGCTGCGCCACCGCGAAGCCCACCTCAAGGGCATGAACCGGGTGCTGGCCGGCGGCGACTCGCGCGTCATCGGCAAGGCCTTCGAAACCGAAGCCCTGCGCAAGGACCAGAGCGAGTTTCCGATCGAGCTGTCGCTGGCGCAGTGGGAGGTCGGCGAACTGCGTTTCGTCAGCGGTACCATTCGCGACATTTCCGAGCGCATCCGCACCGAACAGCACTTGCGCGTTGCCGCCACCACCTTCGAGGCCCAGGACGGCGTCACCATCACGGACGCCAACAAGGTGATCCTGCGCGTCAATCGCGCCTTCACCGAGATCACCGGGTATTCGGCCGAAGAGGCGGTGGGCCGGACGCCGCACATGCTGAGTTCCGGCCGGCACGATGCCGCTTTCTATGACGCGATGTGGGACAGCCTCGCCCGCACCGGCAACTGGCAGGGTGAAATCTGGAACCGGCGCAAGAACGGCGAAGTCTTCCCGGAGTGGCTCAGCATCACCGCGGTGCGCGGCGTCCAGGGCGAGATCACCAACTATGTCGGCACCTTCGCCGACATCACCGAACGCAAGGCGGCCGAGAACGAGATCGCCCAGCTGGCCTTCTACGACCAGTTGACCGGGCTGCCGAATCGCCGCCTGCTGCTCGACCGCCTGCGCCATGCGCTGGCCGGCAGCGCGCGCAGCAATCGCAGCGGCGCGCTGCTGTTCCTCGACCTCGACAATTTCAAGACGCTCAACGATACCCTCGGCCATGACGTCGGCGACCAGCTGTTGCGGGAGGCGGCGACGCGGCTGAGTTCCTGCGTGCGCCAGAGCGACACGGTGGCGCGGCTCGGCGGCGACGAGTTCGTCATCGTCCTCGAGGATCTCGAAGGCCCGGATGAGCACCACCTTGCGGCGACCCAGGCCGAAGCGCTGGCGATCAAGGTCCAGGGCCTGCTCAACCAGCCCTATCTGCTTGACGTCGCGGCTCACGGCGACAGCGCCAACCGGCGCAGCCACCAGTGCAGCAGCAGCGTCGGCATCGCCCTGTTTGACGGCCAGCCGATGAGCGCCGAGGAACTGATGAAGCGCGCCGACACCGCCATGTACCAGGCCAAGGCCGCGGGACGCAACGCCTTGCGCTTCTTCGATCCCGAAATGCAGGCGGCGGTCACCGCGCGCGCGGCGATGGAAACCGACCTGCGCCGTGCCATGAGCGAGCGCCAGTTCGTCCTGTATTACCAGGCGCAGGTTGACTCCTCGGGCCGCGTCATCGGCGCCGAGGCTCTGGTGCGCTGGCAGCATCCCGACCGTGGCCTGATCCATCCGCTGGAGTTCATCCCCCTCGCCGAAGACACGGGATTGATCCTCGGCCTGGGACATTGGGTGCTGGAAACCGCATTGCGCCAGCTTGCCGCCTGGGCGTCGCTGGCGGAATTCACCCACCTGACCCTGGCGGTGAATGTCAGCGCGCAGCAATTCGGGCACAAGAACTTCGTCGCCGAGGTGCTGGGCCTGATCGAAAGAACCGGCGCCGATCCGCGCCGGCTCAAGCTCGAGCTCACCGAGAGCCTGCTGGTACGCAACGTGCAGGAGGTAATCGAGAAGATGCAGGCGCTGAAAGCCTGCGGCATCGGCTTCGCGCTGGACGACTTCGGTACCGGCTATTCCTCGCTCGCCTACCTCAAGCGCATGCCGCTGGACCAGTTGAAGATCGACCAGTCATTCGTGCGCGACGTGCTCGATGACGGCAACGACGCCGCCATCGCGCGCACCGTCGTCGCGCTGGCGGGAAGCCTGGGTATCGGCGTCATCGCGGAAGGCGTGGAGACGGCCATGCAGCGCGATTTCCTCGCCGAGACCGGCTGCCACGCCTATCAGGGCTTTCTTTTTAGCGAAGCCGTCCCGAACGAGGATTTCGAGCGCTATGCCCTTGGCGTCGAAGCCCGGGAGGCGGCTCCGGCGTAACGCTGAGCCGCCGCCGCACCGAACCCCGCTGCGCTGCGGGCCGCAAGGTGCCGCGGCGGT
>JALHNN010000229.1 GCA_022843505.1 Sulfuritalea sp. | reverse complement strand
CATCTTAGCGCGGCTCCTGCCTCCGACCGCATTCCGCATGTTTGGTTTCCTAAAGACTAAGGACGACCCCGCCGCCGCCGTGGCAGAATCGACGGCGCCTCGACCCTCCTGGAGCGAGCGGCTCAAGGCCGGGCTCTCACGCACCCGGGCCACGCTCAACACGCCGCTTTCCGAGCTGTTCAGCCGGGCGAAGATCGACGACGAACTCCTTGAGGACCTCGAATCGACCTTGCTGATGGCCGATTGCGGCATCGAGGCGACGCAATGGCTGCTCGACGAACTGAAGGACACGGTCAAGCGGCAGAAACTTGAAACGCCCGATCAACTTCGCGCCGCGCTGGCGCAGGCGCTGAAAACCCTGCTCGCGCCGCTGGAACAGCCGCTGGCGGCCGACGGCCACCAGCCCTTCGTGATCATGATCGCCGGCGTCAATGGCGCCGGGAAGACCACCTCGATCGGCAAGCTGGCCAAGCATTTCCAGGCCCAGGGCAAGAGCGTACTGCTGGCCGCCGGCGACACCTTCCGCGCCGCGGCGCGCGAGCAGTTGGCGACCTGGGGCGAGCGCAACGGCGTGACGGTGATTGCCCAGGAGGGCGGCGACCCCGCCGCCGTCGTGTTCGACGCCATCAGCGCCGCGCGCGCGCGCGGGATCGATGTCGTCCTGGCCGACACCGCCGGACGCCTGCCGTCGCAGTTGCACCTGATGGAAGAAATTGCCAAGGTGCGCCGAGTGGTCACCAAGGCGGATGCCACGGCGCCGCACGAAGTGCTGCTGGTGCTGGATGCGAACATCGGCCAGAACGCGGTGCAGCAGGTCAAGGCCTTCGACAAGGCGATCGGCGTCAGCGGCCTGATCATCACCAAGCTCGACGGCACGGCCAAGGGCGGTGTCCTGGCCGCCATCGCGCGCCAGTGTCCGAAGCCGGTGCGCTTCATCGGCGTCGGCGAGGGCATCGACGACCTGCAGGCTTTCCGCGCCGGCGAATTCGTCGAGGCCTTGCTGGGAAGCTGAAGGTGATCCGCTTCGACCGGGTCTCGAAACGCTATCCACCCGGCGTTGACGCGCTTGACGGACTGAGTTTCGAGCTTGACGACGGCGGAATGCTGCTGGTCGGCGGCCACTCCGGCGCCGGCAAGTCAACCCTGCTCAAGCTGGTCGCCGGCGTCGAACGCGCGACCTCCGGCGCCGTGCTGGTGGGGGGCCAGAATCTCGGCGGTCTTCCCCGCTCCGCCCTGCCCTACTACCGGCGGCGCCTCGGCGTCGTGTTCCAGGACCAGAAACTGCTGTTCGACCGCAGCGCCTATGACAACGTGATGCTGCCGCTGACGATCTCCGGGTTTCCCGTCCGCGAAGCCGCCGCCCGGGTGCGTGCCGCGCTCGACAAGGTCGGCCTCGGCAAGCGTGAGAAGGCTCTGCCCATCATGCTGTCGGGGGGCGAGCAGCAGCGCCTGGCAATCGCCCGCGCCGTGGTCGGCCGCCCTGACCTGCTGCTGGCGGACGAACCCACGGCACACCTCGATGCCGAGAACGCCGCCGACGTGGCGCGCATCCTGGTCGAATTCAACCGCGTCGGCGTCACCTTGCTCGTCGCCACCTACGCCCAGGAGCTTTTTCCCGGGGCGCGCCGTTTGTTGCTCGATCACGGCCGGATCCGCCCATGAGGGCCTGGTTGCACCACCACCTTCTCTCCGCCGCCCTGGCCTGGCGCCGGCTTGCGGCAGCCCCGATCAACAGCCTGCTGTCGCTGCTGGCGATCGGCATCGCGCTGGCACTGCCGGCGGGAGGCCAGATGATTCTGGCCGGCGCCCGTCAGCTCGCCGCCGGCACGGCAACGACGCCGCAGATCACCGTGTTCATGCACATCGCCTCCGACCAGGCGGCAAGCGGGGAAATCCGCGCGCGCCTCGAAAAGCATGGCGGCGTCAGGCAAGCCCGCTTCCTCGCGCGCGAAGAAACGCTGGCGCGAATGAAGGCGGGGCCGGGGCTGCGCGAGGTGATCGAGGCGCTGGCGGCAAATCCTTTCCCCGATGCCTTCGTCGTCACGGTGCGGGACGAGACCCCGGACGCCATGGAACGCATGGCCGTCGAGCTGCGCAAGTGGCCGGGGGTCGAACACGTGCAGCTCGATTCCGCCTGGGTGCGGCGGCTGGACTCCCTGTTGCGGCTGGGACGCACGGTTCTCCTTCTGTTGGCGGCCCTGCTCGGCGGCGGACTGGTTGCCATCACCTTCAGCATCATCCGCATGCAGGTCCTCACGCAGCGCGCCGAGATCGAGGTCAGCCGGCTGCTCGGTGCCACCGAAGCCTTTATCCGCCGCCCCTTCCTGTATCACGGCTTCCTGCTCGGCCTGGGTGGCGGCGCCATCGCCTGGATGCTGGTTGCCGGAGCCGCGACCTGGCTGCGCGCACCGATGGCCGAACTGGCCAGCCTCTACGATCTCACGTTGGCGCTGGCACCCCTGGGTGCCGCGGACTCGGCCTTGCTCCTCGTCTGTGCCGCTGGACTGGGCTGGCTCGGTGCATTGTTTTCGCTGCGCCAGAGTCTCGGACAGGCTTGAGTCCTGCCCACAGTCGGGGAGAGGGGCGTTCGAGCACCCCTGCAGACGTGAGAAAAATCCCACAATCGCCCGGAAAACCTGTTTCACAAAGGAACCGTAGGCGCCGATTCGGGCGATAATATATCGATGAGTGAAGAACAGACCACCGAGCCGTCTGGCGCCGATACCCAAGCGGCGGTACAGACGCCGGCAGAGCCGGTTCGCAACGAGCCGCCACCGCAGGATCCGCGCCGCCGGCTGCGGGAATTGCTGGCAATACCGGATCACCAGCGCACCGACGCGATCTGGGATGAAATCATCGAACTCGAGATTTCGCTGGCGCCGGGCAATCGCATTCAGCCTGGCAGCAACGGCCAGGTCGAGCCGGGACGGCGACCCTCGGGGCCCGGCCAGAACCAGGGGCGCCGCCAGGAACAGCCGCGGCGACCGGAAGGTACGCCAGGCAACAAGCCGGCCAAGCGGTTTTTCAAGAAGTCGAAGCGGCCTCCGGGCGCCCAGCCCAAAACCTGAGCGTTGCTCTTTCCCGACAAAATTTGTCGGGAACTTCCTGCAGATTTAGCACTCTCAAAGCAAGAGTGCTAATATTGTCTGTAAGGAGGTAATACCGTGAGCCACACCGCTGCCCTTGATCAATTGCCCATGCTTGCCGCCAGCGGCAGCATCGAGGCCTATATCTCGGCCGCCAACCGCGTTCCCATGCTCAGCGAGGCCGAGGAGCAACGGCTTGCCCGTCGCTTTCGCGACGACGCCGACCTGGACGCCGCCCGACAACTGGTGACCTCGCATCTCCGTCTGGTGATCGCCATTGCGCGTGGTTATCTGGGCTATGGCCTGCCGCATGCCGACTTGATCCAGGAAGGAAACATCGGCCTCATGAAGGCGGTCAAGCGTTTCGACCCCGATCGGGGCGTACGGCTTGTCTCCTTCGCCATGCACTGGATCAAAGCCGAGATCCACGAATACATCCTGAAGAACTGGCGCCTGGTCAAGATCGCCACGACCAAGGCACAACGCAAGCTGTTCTTCAATCTGCGCAGCATCAAGGCTGCCTTGGCTCAGGACGCCGATTCCCGTCAGGGCTTCAATACCCTCGGCGCGGACGAAGTCAAGGCGGTCGCCAGGCAGTTGGGCGTCAAGCCCGAGGAAGTCATCGAGATGGAGACCCGGCTCACCGGTGCCGACGTTTCCCTGGAGCCGCTGACCGACGACGACGAAGACAGCTATGCGCCCATAGCCTACCTCGCGGCGGACCGCAGCATCGAGCCTTCGGCCATCCTCGAGCGCAAGGAATACGACCGCCTGCAGGACGAGGGACTGAATACCGCCCTGGCCAGCCTGGACGAGCGCAGCCGCGCCATCGTCCAGCGCCGCTGGCTGGTCGCCGACGGCGAGGAAGCCGCCACGCTGCACGAACTGGCGGCCGAGTACGGAGTGTCCGCCGAGCGCATCCGCCAGATCGAGGTCAAGGCGATGCAGAAGATGAAGACCCGGCTGATCGCCGCCTGAACCGCTTGAGCCTGCAAAAAAAGGGCAGCCGTGCGGCTGCCCTTTTCGTTGCCGTCCGCTATTCGCCGGCCAGCAAGCGCTTCAGGTCCGCTGCCATGCGCTCGGGGGTCTCGCCGTGCCGGAAGTAGAGCCGCAGCCGCCCTGAGGGATCAATGACATAGCTTCCCGCCGTGTGGTCGACCGTGTAGGTCGCCGCATTGGCTCCCGGCTGCTTGCGATAGAAGACCTTGAATTCGGCCGCGACTTTCGCCGTCGCGGCGGCATTGCCATACAGACCCAGGAAGGACGGGTGGAAGGCGGGCACATACTTGGCGAGTAGTTGCGGCGTGTCGCGTTCCGGATCGACGGTGACGAACAGCACCTGCACGCGCCGCCCATCGGGGCCCATGAGGGGCATCAGTTCGCGCAAGCTGCTCAGCGTGATCGGACAGACGTCGGGGCACTGGGTATAGCCGAAGAACAGGATGACCGCGCGCCCCTTGAAGTCCGCCAGCGTATGCAGCCTGCCGTCGTGGCCGGTCAGCGATAGCTCGCCTCCCCAATCAACACCCTTGAGCTCGGACGCGTTGAACCTGGGCGGCGGACTGCAAGCGGCCAGCAGCAGCGCCAGGCACAGCAGCAGGGTGCGCATCAGAACGGCAGGTAGTGGTCTACCAGGAGGGCGGCGAACAGCAAGGCGAGATAATAGATCGACCAGCGGAAGCTGGCGCGCGCCACGGCGTCCGAGTACTCGCGCCAGACCAGCCAGGCGTAGCCGAGGAAGATGGAATCGAGCACCACGGCGGCGGCAAGGTAGAACATCCCCGACATGCCGATCAGGTAGGGAACGAAGGTCACCAGGGTCAGGCCGACGGTGTAAAGGAAGACATGGCGCCGCGTGTATTCCGCGCCATGCGTCACCGGCAGCATGGGCAACCCGGCCGCTGCGTAATCCTTGGTGCGGTACAGCGCCAGCGACCAGAAATGCGGCGGCGTCCAGACGAAGATGATCAGGAACAGCAGCCAGGCCTCGCCCGGCGCGTCACCGGTGACGGCCGCCCAGCCCAGCACGGGCGGCATGGCGCCGGAAGCACCGCCGATGACGATGTTCTGCGAGGTGTTGGGCTTGAGGAATACCGTATAG
>JALHNN010000228.1 GCA_022843505.1 Sulfuritalea sp. | reverse complement strand
GCGAGGAATTCGCGCAGCTCGCGGCTGCGACCGAGCATCTCGCCGATGTCGTCCGGCGTGGCGAACAGGGCGTGCACCAGAGCGTCGGCGCTGAAGCCACGGCGATCGATGGTGACCGGCCCCGGTATCGCCGCCGCCAGGCGTTCGCAATGCTCGAGGGCGGCCGCCACGGCCGGCGCCAGGCGCCGCTCCCAGCCGGAAACCGCGCCGAGCAGCGGATCGACGGTCTCCACCGCGCGCGCCAGGGCAACGCCCAGCGACGCGTCCGGCGCCGCGCGCGGCGCCAGCCAGTTCCCGAGCACACCCAGCAGGCCCATTCCCCTTCTCCCTGTGATGGTCATGGGGTTTTACCATGCCACCCGCACCCGTTTGCCGCGGCGAATTGACCCGCGCCCCGGGTGCGCGTATCTTATGCGCATTCTCCACAAAGGAGGAAACCATGACCACGCCCAAGAAAGCCGCCAACCTGACCGTCCGCGCCGACCTGCTCGACGAGGCCCGCGCGCGCAAGATCAACCTCTCGCAAACCCTGGAAGCCGCGCTCACTGCCGAGTTGAAAAAGCGCCGCGAAGCCGAATGGCTGGAGCAGAACAAGGCGGCGATCGAGGCCTACAACCGCGAGATTGCGGAACACGGGCTGTTCAGCGACCGCTACCGCGATTTCTGTCGATGAGCCAGTTCGATGTCTATGCCAATGCGGACCCGACGACCCGAGCCCGGATTCCCTATGTCGTGGCGCTGCAAAGCGACCTGCTCGATGCGATCGAGAACCACGTCGTCGCCCCCCTGCGCCTGAAGGCCGACAAATCCATCGTTGCCGTCGTGCGCCTGAATCCGCTGGTCACGATAGCCGGCAAGCAGTACCTGGTGCGCGTGCAGGACATCGCCACAGTGCCGCGCAGTCTGCTGAAGAAGCCTGTCACCAACCTTTCCCCCCAACGCGACGAGATCCTCGCCGCACTCGATTTCCTTTTCACTGGATTCTGAAACATGGCCCAATACGTAATGTCCATGCTCCGCGTGAGCAAGATCGTCCCCCCCAAGCGCCAGATCATCAAGGACATCTCGCTGTCCTTCTTCCCGGGCGCCAAGATCGGCCTGCTCGGCCTGAACGGCTCGGGCAAGTCCACGGTGCTGCGCATCATGGCGAAAGCCGACACCGAGTTCGAAGGGGAAGTACAGCACCTGCCGAATCTCCGCATCGGCTACCTGCCGCAGGAGCCGCAGCTCGACCCGGCGAAGACCGTGCGCGAGGAAGTCGAGTCCGGCATGGGCGAGGTCATGGAAGCCCAGGCCAAGCTGGAAGCCGTGTATGCCGCCTACGCCGAACCCGATGCCGATTTCGACAAGCTGGCCGAGGAGCAGGCGCGGCTGGAGGCGATCATCGCCACCTCGGGCGCCGACAGCGAAACGCAACTGGAAATCGCCGCCGACGCCCTGCGCCTGCCGGCCTGGGACGCCACGATCAAGAACCTCTCCGGCGGCGAGAAGCGCCGCGTGGCGCTGTGCAAGCTGCTGCTGTCCAAGCCCGACATGCTGCTGCTCGACGAGCCGACCAACCACCTCGACGCCGAATCCGTCGAGTGGCTGGAGCAGTACCTGCTGCGCTTCCCCGGCACGGTGGTGGCGGTGACCCACGACCGCTACTTCCTCGACAACGCCGCCGAGTGGATCCTCGAACTCGACCGCGGCCACGGCATCCCCTGGAAGGGCAACTATTCTTCCTGGCTGGAGCAGAAGGAAGCGCGCCTCGAGACCGAATCCAAGCAGGTCGATGCCCACATGAAGGCGATGAAGCAGGAACTGGAATGGGTGCGCAGCAACCCCAAGGCGCGCCAGGCCAAGAGCAAGGCGCGTTTGCAGCGCTTCAACGAGATGTCGGAAGTCGATTACCAGAAGCGCAACGAGACCCACGAACTCTTCATCCCCGTCGGCGAGCGTCTCGGCGACAAGGTCTTCGAGTTCAATGAAGTCAGCAAGGGCTTCGGCGACCGCCTGCTGATCGACAAGCTGTCGTTTTCCGTGCCGCCCGGCGCCATCGTCGGCATCATCGGCCCCAACGGCGCCGGCAAGTCCACCCTGTTCAAGATGCTCACCGGCCAGGACAAGCCGGACTCGGGCACCATCGACGTCGGCCCGACGGTGAAGATCTCCTACGTCGACCAGAGCCGCGACTGCCTCGACGGTAGCAAGACGGTGTTCGACGAACTCGCCGGCGGCGCCGACATCATCACCATCGGCAAGATGGAAATCGGCAGCCGCGCCTACATCGGCCGCTTCAACTTCAAGGGCGGCGACCAGCAGAAGAACGTCGGCAACCTTTCCGGCGGCGAGCGCGGGCGCCTGCACCTGGCCAAGACGCTGATGAACGGCGGCAACGTGCTGCTGCTCGACGAACCCTCCAACGACCTCGACGTCGAGACCCTGCGCGCGCTGGAAGACGCCCTGCTCGAATTCGCCGGCTGCGCCATGATCATCAGCCACGACCGCTGGTTCCTCGACCGCATCTGCACCCACATCCTGGCGGCCGAAGGCGATTCGCAATGGACCTTCTTCGCCGGCAACTACCAGGAATACGAGGACGACAAGAAGAAGCGCCTGGGCGAGGAAGGCGCCAAGCCCAAGCGCATCCGCTACAAGCCGATCACGCGCTGAGAACGGTGAGCGCCGTCGCCCGGTGAAAAACGCCGACGTCCGGGGCGAAGCCGCCCGCAAGCAAAGGCGCGACCTGCTGGTGCTGTGGGCCTTCTTCGCCGTCTGGGGTGGCGGCGCTGCGGCGGCCTTCTACATTTTCGCTATCAAGGCCTACACGCCGCTCGGCGCGGCGATCAGCGGAACCCTGGCGCTGCTGGGGGCCTACTTCATCTGGTGCATGATCCGGATGACCGCGGACGAGGCGAAGTTCGGCGTAGTATCGCTGGTGCCTTCACCGCGGACGGTCCAGCCCGGAGGAAAGCTCCAGGCGACGCTGCGCTTTCACGACAAAGCGCCCGACCTGCCCCAGATAAATGCCGAACTGCGCTGCGTTCGCGTGACGCTGGCCCGGCGGTCCAGGACGGGCATCGTCCCGACCGAGGAAACGGCCTGGAGCGCCCGCGCGGACTTCCCCTTGCGGAAATCCGGCGTCGACGCCCGCGCGGAAATCGGCTTCGACATACCCGCGCAGGCGCCAGCCACTGATCTGCCCGGTGAACGGCCGGGCGAGTCCGGCTGGCAGCGCCTGCACATCGGCCCGCGAGATGCTTTGCAGTATCACCGCTGGGAGCTGTTCGTCAGCGCCGAACTTCCGGGCATCGATCTCGAAAGAAATTTCCCGATCGTGATCGAGCCAGTTCCCGATGGCAAGGCAGCCGGTGCGGGGCAGGCCGCCCGGTTCGTGGATTTCCCCGCATCGGCCAGGCGGGACCTCAGGCTCAGGAACTGGGCCTTGGCCGCGATGGCATTGCCAGTCCTTGCGATGTTGCTTCCGCCCCTGTGGCATGAGAGCGGGAGCGATGCCCTTCAGCCGGCCGCACCGCCTCCCGACGCGCCCGTGCCCCCGGTACAGACCGGCGAACTCCCGGCTCAAACGCCCTGGACGGCGGATACGACCGGCTGGTCCCTGCCCCTGCCGAGTTTCGCCCGGCACCTCGGCGTCGCCGCCAACGGCATCCGTTTGATCCGGGAGAACGGCACGGATCGGTTCGTCATCGACGAAGTCCTCATCGAAAGGAATCCGGCGTGGTCGCACGTGGATTACTTCGACCTGGCATTCTCCGTGACCTACTACCCGGCCGATCCGGGCATACCTGGCACGCTCGGTGGATACTCGACGCGGCTTGCCGACGTCCGCGGCAGCCTGACCGCGGACAATCCGGTGCTGAGCCTGCGCGGACTTTCGGTGACGGTCCCGCTACCCAAGGGCACGATCGGCCGCCGGAGCCTGCATCTTGGAATCAACGCGGTGCAGCCGAAACGCAAATACGTCCGCGAAAGTAGCCGCGAACTGAGTTGGGACGACCGGTGATGACACCGTCGAAAATCGCCACCCTCGTCGTCGTTGCGCTGGTCGCCGTGCTGGCCGCGCTCCTGCTGTTCGCGCCCAAGCCGGAGCCCGGCGACGGCCCGGCGATCACCCACGGCATGCCCTGGCAGGTCGAAACACCGGCGCCCGGCGCCTCGCGCGTCTTCGGCCTGACCTTGGGCGGGCCGGCCCCGAGCACGCTGGCGGATGCGCGGCGCGGTTTCAGCGAAGGTCCCAGCTTTGCGCTGCTGGCGCCGCCCGAGCAACCGCTGGCACTTGAAGCCTATTTCGAGTCGGTTTCCATCGGCCCGCTGGCGGGCAAGCTGGTGCTGAGCATCGCCGCCACGCCGGGCGAGCTCGCGGCGATGCGCGAGCGCGCCGTGAAGACCGACCACCTCGAATCCGGCATCCGCAAGTTCGTCCTCGGCGAGGCCGATCGCCAGCGCGCGGAAGTCCTGCCGCTGTCCGGCATCGTCTTCATCCCTGCGGCACGCCTCGATGAAGCCGTCATCCTGCAACGCTTCGGCGCGCCCGCCGAGCGCATCCGCCAGGGCGAGACCCTGGAGCACTTCCTCTACCCCGACAAGGGTCTCGACGTGGTGCTCGATGCCAAGGGCAAGGAAGTCCTGCAGTACGTCGCACCGGCCGAGTTCGCGCGCCTGCGCGCGCCGCTGGGCCAGTGAAAGTCGGCGCTGGGAATACGGCGATGGCGGCATACCAGCAGACCCTCGACATCCGAACGCACGGCCGCGGCATGCAGGAGATCACCGCCGAGGTGGCGGGCATCGCCGCCGCCGCAGGGCTGGACACCGGGGTGGTGCATGTCTTCGTCCAGCACACCAGCTGCTCGCTCTTGATCACCGAGAACGCCGACCCGGCGGTGCGCCAGGACCTGGAGACCCTGGCGCGGCGCTGGGCCCCCGATGGCGATGCGGCCTACCGCCATGCCGACGAGGGTGACGACGACATGGCGGCCCATGCGCGCAGCGTGCTGTCGGGCAGTTCGGTTTCGCTGCCGCTCGGCGGCGGCCGGTTGCTGCTCGGCACCTGGCAGGGTATCTACCTCTGGGAACACCGCAGCGCGCCGCATGCGCGGCGCGTGGTGGTCACGGTAACGGGCTAGCCCGAATATTTCACGAGAAGAGGTCGGCGGAATCGCCGTGAGGCGCGTTAATACTGGTGTCTAGACAGG
>JALHNN010000227.1 GCA_022843505.1 Sulfuritalea sp. | reverse complement strand
CAGTTCGAGCAGCAGGTGCGGGCGATGACGGGCCTGCCGCTGGGCGATGCGCGCGCCCACTCGGCGGCGGTCATGGTCAACCTGCTCGGCGACCTCTGGTTCCAGCAGGATCCGCATCACAGCCATGAGCCGGATTGGGCGACACTGCTGGCCGTCCCGGATCTCAAGCTGCATCTCTATGGCAAGCACCACGCGCGGCCCGGACGCAAGATGGGACACTTCACGGTCATCGGCAAGGATGCGCAGCAGGCCCGGGAGTCGGCGCTGGTGGCACGGCGATTGATCGGCATCCGCGATGAATGACATCCCCAGCGCGGCGCGCGCGCTGCGCGCCGGGGAACTGGTCGCCTTTCCCACAGAAACCGTCTACGGCCTGGGCGCCGACGCCAGCAATCCGCAGGCCGTGGCGAAGATTTTCGCCGCGAAGGGCCGGCCGGCCGACCATCCGCTGATCGTGCACCTGCCGGATGCCGGCCACCTGCCGCGTTGGGCGAGCGACATTCCGGATGCGGCCCATCGCCTGGCCGCCGCCTTCTGGCCCGGTCCCCTGACCCTGATCCTGAGGCGGCATGTGTCGGTCAGCAATGCCATCACCGGCGGGCAGGACACCGTCGGGCTGCGCGTTCCCAACCACCCCGTGGCGCTGGACCTGCTGCGCGAATTCGACGGTGGCATTGCCGCGCCCTCGGCCAATCGCTTCGGCCATGTCAGTCCGACAACCGCCGCCCACGTCCGCGACGAGTTCGGGACAGCGGTGAGCATGATTCTCGACGGCGGGCCCTGTGCGGTCGGCATCGAGTCGACCATCGTCGACCTGACTTCCGGCGCGCCCCGAATCCTGCGCCCGGGAATGCTCGATGGATCGGCGCTGGCGCCGGTTCTGGACGCCACACCCGAGTTCGGCGCAGCGGCCGGGGCACCGCGGGTATCGGGCAGCCTCGAATCGCACTATGCGCCGACCACGCCGCTGCAGCTCGTCGCCGAGACCGAGCTCGAGGCCGCCGTGCGCGCGGCGCTCGACGCCGGTAGCCGCGTGATCGTGTACTCGCCGCGTCCGGCATCGACAAGCCATCCACGGCAGCTGTGGTGTCAGGCAGCCGGCGACCCGGTGGGTTACGCACATGAGCTCTATGCCCGGCTGCGCGAATTCGATGCCCTGCGGCGCGACCTCATATTGGTGGTCAGGCCGCCGCCAACCGAAGCCTGGCGCGCCGTGCTTGACCGCCTGACCCGGGCCGCCGCCGGGGTGAAATAGGGTCAAAACACTCTCGTCATTCAGGCCTAAAGTTTTTCTCCGGTTGCCGATAATCATTCCATGGCGGATGTTTCCGCGATGGGAGATCGACATGGCTGCCAGGGAGCGTACGGGATCACGCCCAGGGAAGTATCGGCAGGGCGAAGCGCCCGCGGGTCGGGCGGCTGGACCGTCAATACATGCCGCCATCAGCCGGGGCTTCGTCGTCGGTCGCGAGGTTCTGGTGGGCAGCGTCCCGGGCATCGTGGTCGGCTACAACATCGCCACATTCGGCAATTTCGTGGGCAATGCCTATCCGCTGGTGGTGCGCACGGCGCTCGGCGTCACCAAGTGCAGCATCGATGAGCTGAGCCTGCTCTGATCGGCCGGCGCGCGCTGCGCAGCCCGGCAACTTCCCCAGGCAGGCCCCGGTTGCTATAATTCCAAGCCTCCGGGGGTGTAGCTCAGTTGGGAGAGCGCGACGTTCGCAACGTCGAGGCCAGCGGTTCGATCCCGCTCACCTCCACCAGATTCGAAAGCCAGCCCCGAGCTGGCTTTTGTTCTTCCGCCAGGGACTGGTTCAAGCCGGCCCCGCGGCAAGCGAGAGCATGCGCCCGCGACGCGGGTCGTCGTGTCCGGATAGCACCGCGGCGTAGGCGCTTGCCACCGCCTCCGGGCCAATGTAATGCTCGATCACCAGCCAGGGCGCCGCGCTATCCAGGGCGGTGGCGACAAACTCGCGCCATGCACTGAGCAGCCGCTGCTGGAAGGCGTCGGGCCCCCACTCCGCGCTGCGCTTCTTGATCTGCGCCGGGGCGAAGAACAGCACCGGCCGCGGACCGGGCAGGTCGCGCGCACCTCCCAGTTGATCGACATGGGTGCCGCCGATGGAACTGCTGTACCTGAGGTTCGTGAAGCGCGTATGGATGGCCCTGCGCAGCGCGGCGTTGCCGGCAAAGTCGATGTACAGGCAGGCCGTATTCGCGTCGAACTCGTCGAGGCTGTCGTAGGTGGCCACCCGGTGATAGCAGCCCAGGCGGCGACAGAACTCGAGGTTGGCGGGCGAGGTCAGGCCGACGACCTCTATGCCGGGTCGCCGCGCGAGGTGGTATGCGGTGGCGTAGGCGGTCTTGCTCGAGGCGCTGGAAAGCATCACCAGCCCGGTGCCGTGCCCTGTCGCCCCGAAGAAGGCGTTGTCGGCCATGAAGTCGTCGATCAGCCATGAGGTCGTGAACAGCGGACGCAGTATCGCCTCGGCGTCCTCGGTGCGGGCATCGTGGAAGGGATCGGCGCTGCAGCGGGAGTAGCTGTTATAGACCTCGTGCAATGCGGCCCGGTGTCCGGCCCCGTCGACGAAACGGGCCGACGTCAGCCTCTGTGGCCGGAGCACGACTTCGTTCGACATCGGGAGAAAGCCGTAATAGCGGTCGTCCACCGCGATTCCCGGGCAGCGCGATTCGATCACCGAGGCGAAGCCCCAGACGGGAATCCGCCCCCAGCCGTCTTCGGCCGGATAGAAGCCCCAGTAGTTCATCGCCTCGCCGAAGGCCGCGTAGGTGATGTTGTTGGCGGTCAGCGCGAATTTCTCGACGCCGAATCGGGCCTCCCCTTCCCCCAAACCGGCGTGCGGTGTTTCGCGCAGGCGCGTCGCCCCGAGGTCTGCCTTGCTTACAAGAAAATCCTGGACTGCCATGGCCTGCTCTCCCGGAAACCGACGACGGGTAGAGATTAACAGGGAGACAGAAAAACAAAGGGCCTGCATTGCTGCAGGCCCTTTGGGGTTCTGGCGCGCCCGGAGAGATTCGAACTCCCTACCCCTTGGTTCGTAGCCAAGTACTCTATCCAGATGAGCTACGGGCGCTTGAGAGGGCGAAATTATACCCAAGAACGCGACGAACACAAAGCGCAAACCACGGGCGCGTGCCTTGGGCGCGAAAGGCCATGTGAGCTACTTCTTTTTGCCGGCCTGAACCCGGCTGGCCAGATCGCGCATTTGCTCGGCGGATAGTTCGGCATCGGTCTTGTCGCGGAACAGGAGCCAGAGCAGGGCACCGTTTATCAGGATCAATGCGACTTCGATGTACAGGATCGAGGTCACGATCTGCCGCATCGGGTTGTCGCCAAACACGAAGGCGAAGCCTTCGAAGGTCGGCAGCGCCGCCTTGGTGATCGCCGAGAAGTTCTCGAAGGGAGGGAACAGCACTACCAGGATCAAGTTCAGCGCCACCAGACCAAGCACGGCGCGCTGTCGGGGGTTACCGCCAGAGCGCGGTGTCGTAGTGCCCGGCGAACTTCGCAGCAAGAGCGCTGCGATGCCCGCATTGGTCAGCACCACGATGACTTCCAGTGCGAGAAAACTGGCATTGACCACCCGGTGCGGCTCATTGGCGAATACGAAGTAGAAGCCGTCAAAGGTCGGAATGTTTCCGAGCAGCATCGAGACATAGTCGTAGGGGGGGAACAGCAGCACCAGCACGAGGTTGGCCGCGGCAACCAGCAATGCATATTTTTGCGCTGTATTCATCGGATTCCGACAGGGGCCGGGGGGACCCCCGATCTCCTTGTTCCAGGGAGGGACTCAGCCTATCCGACATCGGTGGGCGAGGCAATCGGGGCAGTCGCCGGTGGTTCTTGTATAAACTGCCTCTGTTTCGATGATTGTCGGGGATGCCATGAAAGCGATTTTTTCCATCCTTGCCGGCTGCGTGCTGGCATGGCCGGCAATGGCCCGGGACATCAGCCTGCGCCACGAACTCGATGGCAAGGCACTGGATGTCCTGGCGACCCAGGTGCTGCGCTTCAATGACGAACAGAAGGGCAAGGGTAGGGTTCTGCTGCAGGATGCGCGCGGTGTCGAGAACAAGCACGTACTGCCTCACATGGCCCTCCTCGATCCCGACGACAGCATGGATTTTTTCGGCACCCGGCCGCGTTTTCGTCCGCTGCACGAGGCCGTCCGCGACGCCGGGCTGAAACTCGATGCCGCGCAGTTCTATCCGCAGGTGGCCGACGCCGTAGACGATGCGAGCGGGCGCCTGCAGGCTCTGCCCCTGTCGCTTTCCCTGCCTGTGCTTTTCGTCAATCGGGCGGCGTTGCGCAAGGCGGGTCTGGATCCGGAACAACAGGTCAAGACTTGGTGGGATCTGCAGAAGCTGGCCGGCGATCTCTACGACAAGGGTGCCAAATGTCCCCTGACCACCGGGCGATTTGCCTGGATACACTCGGAAAACATTTCGTCGCAGGCCGGGGAAGCGATGATCCAGAAGGCCGGAGGGGCCGAGAAGGTACTGGTCAACGGCATGGTCAATGTCAAGCACCTGGCGCTGCTGGCTAGCTGGCAGAAGAGCCGATACTTCCATTATGCCGGCCCCGGGCGCGAAGGCTACCGCCGCTTTCTCTCCGGCGAGTGCGCGATGGTTACCGCGGAGTCCTCGCTCTATGCGGATGCGGTTCGTGCCGGGCTGGAGGTCGCGATTCAGGCCCTGCCGCACTACGATGACGTGTACACGGTAAAGCCCGGCGATGTCCTTCCCGACGGTGCCGGGCTCTGGCTGCTGGCCGGACACGACAAGGATGATTACAAGCTGGCCGCGCGCTTCGTCGCATTCCTGATGCGCCCGGATGTACAAAAGGAGTGGGTCAGGACCACGAGCTATCTGCCCATGACGCCCGCGGCACTGGCGGCGCTGCGCGACTCGGACATTCCGCAACACCTGCTCGATGCGGCGCAGAAGCGGCTTTCCGTATCGCGCAAGGCTAGTACGCGACCGAAGCACGGGCCGGTTCGCGACCGCCTGCACGAGTTTCTCGGCGAAGAAGTGTCCTTTGTCTGGACCACGGATCGGGCGGCCAAGGAAGCCCTGGACAACGCGGCGCGGCGTGTGAACGAGGCGATCGCCGTGCCCGTCAAGGCTGCGCCGGTGAAGGCGGCGCCGGCCCGGGCCAAGGCCGCCGTCGGAATGTAGTGCGCTACC
>JALHNN010000226.1:1402-5231 GCA_022843505.1 Sulfuritalea sp. | reverse complement strand
GCAACCCGGACATCGCGGTGCGCCAGACCCTGGACCTCATGGTGCCGCGCGCCTATTCGGTGATGTCCAACGACGTGCTGATCTCGATTCCTCTGTTCGTCTTCATGGGCTACCTGGTCGAGCGCGCCAACCTGATCGCCAAGCTGTTCCGTTCCCTCGAGCTCTCGCTGGCCAGGGTTCCCGGCTCGCTGGCGGTGGCAACGCTGGTGACCTGCGCCATCTTCGCCACGGCGACCGGCATCGTCGGTGCCGTGGTGACGCTGATGGGCCTGCTGGCGCTGCCGGCGATGCTGAAGTCGGGCTACGACATCAAGATCTCGGCGGGCGTGATCACCGCCGGCGGCTGCCTCGGCATCCTGATCCCGCCCTCGGTGATGCTGATCGTGTACGGCGCCACGGCGGGCGTCTCGGTGGTGCAGCTCTACGCCGGCGCCTTCTTCCCCGGCATCATGCTGGCCGGCCTGTACATACTCTACGTGATCATCCTGGCAAAACTGAAGCCGCACCTGGCGCCGCCGCTGTCGATGGAGGAACGGCACATCGACCTGCCGCCGGCCAACGAGAAGATGCGCAACGAGATCAGCCATCGCGTCCTGCCGGGCCTGATCGGCGCACTCAAGGGCTCGCGCAACCTCGGCATCGGCGGCGGCGAGATCGCGAAGCAGGGCATCATCGCGCTGCTGCCGGCGATCACCCTGGCGCTGTTCCTTGCTTTCATGTGGCATGTGGCGACCAAACCCGAGGCCAGGGTGGAAACCACGGGCCTGGTCGAAATGGGCGGCGGCGGCGCCGATCGGGCGGCCGAGGAGGCGGGGGCGGATGAACCCAAGGCTGCCGGCGTGGCCGAGCCGAAGGAAGAGGCCGAGGGCGTCAAGGAGCCGCCCGCCGAAGCCGAAGGCGTCAAGGAACCACCGGCAGAAGGCGTGAAGGAGCCGCCCGCCGAAGGGCTCAAGGAGCCTCCGGCAGAAGGCGCGAAGGAACCCGCGGCAGTGGCGAAGGAGGCAGCGGCGGCCCAAGCCGCCGCGCCGCCACAGGCGATCGCCGAGCCTCCGGCGCCGACTCTTGAGGAGCAGGAGCGCCTGCCGGTGCCGACCTGGTACTGGATCATGGCCGGCGTCAGCCTGGCGACGGCGGTGGGCTTCTACGCCATCTTCACCTTTGTCAGGCTCGAAATCTTCAAGATGCTGCTGTCCTCGTTCTTCCCGCTGGCGATCATGATCCTCGCCGTGCTGGGCAGCATCGTCTTCGGCCTGGCGACACCGACCGAAGCGGCGGCGATCGGCTCTGCGGGCGGCTTCATCCTCGCTGCCGCCTACAAGCAGTTGAACATGACTATGCTCAAGGAGTCGGTATTCCTCACCGCCAAGACCTCCGCCATGGTCTGCTGGCTGTTCGTCGGCTCGTCGATCTTCTCCGCCGCATTCGCCCTGCTCGGCGGCCAGGAGCTGGTCGAGAAATGGGTGCTGTCGCTCAACATGACGACGCTGCAGTTCCTTCTGCTCAGCCAGTTCATCATCTTCATCCTTGGCTGGCCGCTGGAATGGACCGAGATCATTGTCATCTTCATGCCGATCTTCATTCCGCTACTGGCGCACTTCAACGTCGATCCGCTGTTCTTCGGCCTGCTGGTGGCGCTCAACCTGCAGACGGCCTTCCTCTCGCCGCCGGTGGCGATGGCGGCCTTCTACCTGAAGGGCGTGTCGCCGCCGCACGTGACGCTGAACCAGATCTTCGCCGGCATGATGCCTTTCATGGGCATACAGGTCGTCGCCCTGGCGCTGCTCTACATCTTCCCCGAAATCGGCATGTGGCTGCCGAAAGTGCTTTACGGGAATTGAGCGGCGGGATGCTGCCGAAGAGTCTTCTCGTGCGCAACGCGCGTTCGACAGTGCGACCTGATCAATTCCGGAGACTGCCGTAATGCCGCGATTCGCCGCCAACCTGACCATGCTGTTCAACGACGCACCCTTCCTCGAGCGCTTCGAACGGGCGGCGCGAGCCGGCTTCCAGGCCGTCGAATTCCTCTTCCCCTACGATTACCCGGCCGAGGCTTTGCAGGAACTGCTGACCAAATACGGACTGCAGCTGGTGCTGCACAACCTGCCCGCCGGTAAATGGGCGGCGGGCGAACGCGGCATCGGCTGCCATCCCTGCCGCGTCGATGAATTCCGCGCCGGCGTCGATCAGGCCATCGCCTACGCCACGGCGCTGGGCGTCAAACAGCTGAACTGCCTTGCAGGAATCAAGCCTGCCGGCGTCCTCGATGCCGATGCGCGCAGGACGCTGGTCGACAACCTCGGCTTCGCCGCCCCGAAACTCAAGGACGCCGGCATCCGCCTGCTGATCGAGCCGATCAACACCTATGACATTCCCGGCTTCTTCCTGAATCGGACCCGGCAGGCGCTCGACATCATTGCCGACACGGGATCGGACAACGTCTTCGTCCAGTACGACATCTATCACATGCAGCGCATGGAGGGCGAGCTGGCGAAGACCATCGAGCAGAACCTCGGCAGCATCGCCCACCTGCAGCTCGCCGACAACCCGGGCCGCAACGAGCCGGGAACGGGCGAGATCAATTACCCGTTCCTCTTCGGCTTTCTCGACAAGATCGGCTACCGGGGCTGGATCGGCTGCGAGTACAAGCCGGCCGCCGCCACCGAAGCCGGCCTGGGCTGGGCGCATGCCTACCTAAGACCATAAGGGAGACTGACATGAACATCGGATTCATCGGCCTCGGCATCATGGGCAAGCCCATGGCCGGCCACCTCATCGCCGACGGCCACACCGCCTGGCTCTACAGCCGTTCCGGCGTGGCGCAGGAACTGCTCGATGCCGGCGGCAAGGCTTGCGCCTCCCCGGCCGACGTCGCCAAGAGCGCCGACGTCATCTTCACCATGGTGCCGGACACGCCCGACGTCGAGAAGGTGCTGTTCGGCAAGGGCGGCGTGGCCGAAGGCCTCGCCCCGGGCAAGCTGGTGGTCGACATGAGCTCGATCGCGCCGCTGGAAACCAAGCAGTTCGCCGCACGGATCAACGAACTCCAGTGCGACTACCTCGATGCGCCGGTTTCCGGGGGAGAAGTCGGCGCCAGGAACGCGGCGCTGACCATCATGTGCGGCGGCAGCGAAGCGGCATTCAACCGCGCCAAGCCGCTGTTCGATCTGATGGGCAAGAACATCACCCTGGTCGGCGGCAACGGCGACGGCCAGACCTGCAAGGTCGCCAACCAGATCATCGTCGCGCTGACCATCGAGGCCGTCGGCGAGGCGCTGCTGTTCGCCTCCAAGGCCGGCGCCGACCCGGCCAAGGTGAGGCAGGCGCTGATGGGCGGCTTCGCCAACTCGCGCATCCTCGAAGTACACGGCGAGCGCATGGTCAAGCGCAGCTTCAACCCGGGCTTCCGCATCGAGCTGCACCAGAAGGACCTCAACCTCGCGCTCTCCGGCGCCCGTGCGCTCGGCGTCTCGCTGCCCAACACCGCCACGGCGCAGGAGCTGTTCAATTCCTGCGTCGCACACGGCGGCGCCGCCTGGGATCATTCGGCCATGGTGCGCGCGCTGGAGATGATGGCGAATCACCAGATAGCCGGGGAGATCCCGACATGCTGAGCCTGGACGACGCGCTTCGCATCACCCAGGCGGCACGCCGCGCCGCCACCGAGAACAACTGGAACGTGGTGATCGCCGTGGTCGATGACGGCGGCCACCTGATTTCGCTGGAGCGCATGGACGGTACGCAGAAAGGCTCCGTGCGCGTCGCCGAGCACAAGGCCCGGACCGCCATCCTGTTCAAGCGGCCGACCAAGGCCTTCGAGGACATGGTCCTG
>JALHNN010000226.1:0-1392 GCA_022843505.1 Sulfuritalea sp. | reverse complement strand
GTCCTGCAGGGACGCGCGGTGATGATGACCCTGCCCGACGTGATCTGCCTGGAGGGCGGCCTGCCCCTGATCCGCGATGGCGTCCATGTCGGCGCGATCGGCGTGTCCGGCGTCAAGTCGTCCGAGGATGGCATCATTGCGGCGCAGGGCGCGTCCGCGCTGGATAAATCATGAAACCGAAGATCCTCGTTGCCCGTGAAGTCTTCCCCGAGGTGCTCGAGCACCTGCGGCCGCATTTCGAGGTGGACGACAACCAGGCCGACGTCATCCTCGGCGTCGAGGGCCTCAAGCAAAGGCTGGCGGACAAGGCCGGCGTGATGACGGCGGTGAGCGACCCGGTGAACGCCGAGGTGATCGCCGCCGCGCCGCATTTGAAGGCGGTGTGCAACTTCGCCGTCGGCTACAACAACATCGACCTCGCCGCCTGCACCCGCGCCGGCATCGTCGCCACCAATACCCCGGGCGTGCTCGACGACACCACGGCCGACCTCGCCTGGGCCCTGCTGATGGCCACCGCGCGCCATATCCAGACTTCCGAGCACTGGCTGCGCGCCGGGCAGTGGCAGGGCTTTCGCATGATGGACTGGCTGGGCAGCGACGTGCACCACGCCACGCTCGGCATCCTCGGCATGGGACGCATCGGCCAGGCCGTGGCGCGGCGCGCGCTGGGCTTCGACATGCAGGTGATCTACCACAACCGCAGCCGGCTGCCGGAGGACAAGGAAGCGGCCTGCCGTGCGCGCTGGGTGGACAAGCAGACCCTGCTGCGCGAGGCCGATTTCCTGGTCCTGCTGCTGCCGTATTCCGCGGAGAGCCACCACATCATCGGCGCCGCCGAAATGGCGCAGATGAAACCGACTGCGCACCTGATCAACGTCGCCCGCGGCGGCATCGTGGACGACGCGGCGCTGATTTCGGCGTTGCGCCAGCGCCGACTTTGCGGTGCCGCGCTGGACGTGTTCGAGGGCGAGCCGAAGCTGAATCCCGGTTTCCTCGAACTCGACAATGTCACCCTGACGCCGCACATCGGATCGAGCACGCGGCCGACGCGCATGGCCATGGCCATGACCGCGGCGAACAACCTGATCGCCGCGCTTTCGGGACAGCGTCCGCCCAACCTCGTCAATACCGAAGTCTGGAAATGACGGCCACCCGCCAGGGCGTGCTGCTCGGCCTCGGCGTGGCCCTGGCGGCCTACCTGCTGTCCTTCTTCCACCGCGTCGCGCCGGCGGCGATTTCCGGCGACCTGCAGGCCACGTTCGCCATCGGCGGCGCCCAGCTCGGCACCCTGGCGGCGACCTACTTCTACGTCTACACGCTGATGCAGATTCCGACCGGCGTGCTCTCGGACACCCTGGGGCCGCGTCGCATCCTGTTCTGGGGCGGGCTGGT
>JALHNN010000225.1 GCA_022843505.1 Sulfuritalea sp. | reverse complement strand
ACTTCGTCGGCCAGTCTAATGAAACGGCGATCATCGACAATGTCCGCGAATACGATCCCGACCTGGCGCAAAAGATCCTCGACGAGATGTTCGTCTTCGAAAACCTGCTCGACGTCGACGACCGCGGCATCCAGCTGCTGCTGCGCGAGGTTCAGTCCGATGCGCTGATCATCGCACTCAAGGGCGCCTCGCCGGAATTGCGCGAAAAGATCTTCAAGAACATGTCGCAGCGCGCCGCGGAAATGCTGCGCGAGGACCTCGAGTCCAAGGGGCCGGTGCGCCTGTCCGAAGTCGAGAACGAGCAGAAGGAGATCCTCAAGGTGGCCCGCCGCCTCGCCGAAGAGGGCCAGATCCAGCTTGGCGGTGGCGGCGGGGACGACGCCTTCGTCTGACCGCGGACGGCCACGGCCCGCCAGACCCATGCGCCCTGCTTGCCGATTGGCGCCCGGCATCGCCCGCCCGTCCCCGACCAGACTGCCCCGACTACGTAGTGACCGCAGTTTGCAGCGTGATTCACGGATAAACAAAACCGGCCGCCTCTGAGAGGATTGCCCCCATCGAGTCGCACCCGCCACCGGCCGCAATCCCGAGAAAGCCGGAGCAAGGGTGCAACCATCAGGGGACAAAAATTCTCGCACCGACTGACAAACCCGCAGACCCGAACTGGGAACCCTGGGAACCGAATCGATTCGACGCCCCAAGCCAGACCGCCGCCACCGGTGCAACAAAGCGGGTAGTCGCGGCAAAGGCGCCGGGCGCGCCCGCCGCTTCGGATTCAACTGTGCCGAACCAGGCGGCCCGCGAGTCAGGCTACCGCGACGGCTTCGATGCCGGTTTCGGCGACGGCCTGGCGGCCGGGCGCGCCGAAGCCCAGGCCGAAGCCCGGACCCTGGCGCTGCAACTGGGCGGCGCCATCAAGCGTTTCGACGACGGCGTGGCGAGTCTTGAAAAAGACGTTGCGCAGGAGTTGCTCAACCTGGCCCTGGGCATCGCGCGCCGCATCGTCGGCGAGACCCTCGAGGCGAAGCCGGAAACCGTGCTCGCGACCATCCGCGAGGCCCTTGCCCAGTTGCCCGCGCAGCATGCGGCGATCCACCTCAACATCCAGGATGCCGATCTGATCCGGACCCAGATGGGCGACACCCTGGGCCGCGCCGGCCATCGCATCCACGAGAACCCGCAACTGGCTCGCGGCGATGTCCTCGTCGAGGCCGGCGGCACCCACGTCGATGCCAGGCTGGAGACGCGCTGGCAGCGGGTATGGGATGCGCTCGAGCCCGAGCCCGTGGCAAACCGGAGCGGATCGTGAACACCCAGGGCCTGGCGCGCTATCTCGAACAATGTCAGGTCCATCTTGGCGGGGTGCAGACCTGCCAGCTCACCGGCCGCCTGACCCGCATCAACGGCCTGGTCATGGAAGCTTCCGGACTGAAACTGCCGCTGGGCGCCTCGGCCCGCATCCAGTTGCCCGGTGAAGGCGTGGTGGAGGCGGAGGTGGTCGGCTTCGCCGGAGATCGCCTGTTCATGATGCCCGCGGAGGATGTCTATGGACTGGCGCCCGGTGCGCTGGTCTATCCGCTGGAGCCCAGGACGCCGTCTCCGGTCCTCGGCCAGCCGCGACCAGTTCGGCGCCGCGCGGCCGACCGGACCAAGCACCTGCCGGTCGGCGATGAACTCCTCGGCCGTGTCGTCGATGGCGGCGGAAAGCCCCTCGACGACCTGGGCCCGCTGCATACCGACCAGCGTCGCTCGCTGTCCAGCCGTCCCTTGAATCCGCTGCAACGCGAGCCGATCCGCCACGAAATGGATGTCGGCATCCGCGCCATCAACGCCCTGCTCACGGTCGGACGAGGCCAGCGGCTCGGCCTGTTCGCGGGTTCGGGTGTCGGCAAGAGCGTGCTGCTGGGCATGATGGCGCGCTACACCCAGGCCGATCGCATCGTCGTCGGCCTGATCGGCGAGCGCGGCCGGGAGGTCCAGGAATTCCTCGACCAGAACCTCGGTGCCGACGGCCGGGCGCGTTCCGTCGTCGTCGCGGCGCCCTCCGACGTCAGCCCCCTGTTGCGTTTGCAGGGCGCCGCCTATGCCACCACCATCGCCGAACACTTTCGCGATCAGGGCCACCACGTGCTGCTGATCATGGATTCGCTGACCCGCTACGCCATGGCGCAGCGGGAAATCGCCCTGGCGATCGGCGAGCCGCCGGTGACCCGCGGCTATCCGCCCTCGGTTTTCGCCCGCCTGCCGCAACTCGTCGAGCGCGCCGGCAACGGCCCCGCCGGCGGCGGCTCGATCACCGCCTTCTACACCGTGCTGACCGAGGGTGACGACCCCCAGGATCCGATCGCCGACGCGGCCCGGGCAATCCTCGACGGCCATATCGTGCTGAGCCGCCAACTCGCCGATGCCGGCCACTATCCGGCGATCGACATCGAGCAGTCCATTTCCCGCGTGATGAACCAGTTGATCCAGCCTGCTCACCTGGAGTCCGCCCGCCAGCTCAAGCAGCTTTATTCGCGCTATCAGCGTGCCCGCGACCTGATTGCCGTCGGGGCGTATTCGCCGGGCTCCGACGCCCTGCTCGATCGCGCGATCGCTCTTTATCCGCGATTCGAGGCTTTCCTTCAGCAGGCCATCGCACAACGCGCCGACAGCCGAACATCCCGCTCACAGCTGAGCGCACTTTTTGCTTCATGAAGCCCAAGCCCTAACCAGAACACATCATGCCGCCCGTTTTCAAACTGCAACCCCTGCTCGACCTCTCGAAGCTGCGCCTGGACGAAGCGACCCGCGAACTCGGACAACTCATCGCCGGCGAACAGGAAGCCTCCCGCCGCCTGGCCATCCTGACCCAGTACCGCGATGAGTACCAGGCCCAGTTCCGCGCCGCGGCACAACGCGGCATCAGCCGCGAGGAATGGAACAACTTCACCCGTTTCCTGGCGCGCATCGACGATGCGATCGTGCCGGCGGCCCAATCGGTCGCCCTGACGCAGCAACGCACCCTCGCCGGCAAGCAGAACTGGGTCGGCAAACAGGGTCGGGTCCGCGCCTTCGACACGCTGGCCGATCGTCATCGCGCGGTAGTCGCCGGTCACCAGAACAAGGCGGAACAGAAAGTCAGCGATGAGTTCGGCGCGCGACAGCACGCCGGCCAGGATCCCCAGTCCGACCTTCTTTCCCTTCTGGCGGCCGACCGCGCCAAGCTGGGCCTGCTCACCTGAGCGACTGGCACAGGCCTTGCAGTAGCTACGGCACGAGCGCGTTTGCCGCAAGGAGAAAAGTATGTCCGACGCACTGAAAATTCCGCAATTGACCTTACCCCCTGCTGCTGCCGCGCGCGGTGCGGAGGGGAGCGTCGACATCCCCCAGACCGGCGAGACGACGACCGACAGCCCCCTGCCGGGGCCCAGCTTCGCGGCGGTACTCAAGTCCAAATCCGCCTCTCCGGATGAGGATCCCGCCGTCGAGGTCGCCCGGCAAGCGGGCGCCGAAGATCCATCCCTGCTCGCCCTCATCGCAGGAGTTTCAGCCCCTGCCGAGAACCCGCCGGCGGTGCGGCTGCTGGCGCGGCTGACCGATGACAGACAGGACCGTCAGGCGGCGAACCTTGTCGACGCAGCGGAAGTTCCGGCCGCATTGCAGGGCCTTGCGGCCAAGGCTGACCCGGCGACCGGACTCCCCGCCCCGACCGAGATCACCACCTTGGCGCCGCAGTTGGCAGAGTCCGCTTCACTGCCAACCCCGCTGGCGGCCGTCGCCGTGCCTCCAGCGCCGACTTCCGGCTCGCTCAAGGCAACTGCATCGGGGTCGCCGGCGCCTGCGGTCTTGCGTCCTGACCTGGACCCGGCCCCGAAAACGGCAGCCGGGCTGCCGCCGCCGAACGCAATGCTTGCCGCAGCGACGGCAAATTCTGCCGAGCCCGGCAAGCCGCACAGCGGAAAACTGTCCGCAGAAGCCGTCGGCGGAAGGCCGTCAGCGGAGGCTGGAGCGGCAAGAACGGCAGCGGAAGCGTCCGCCGAAGTGCCGAGGACGGAGGCTGCCGGCGAATTTCGCACGCTGCTCGAGCGCATGACCGACCGCACCGGCCCCAGCGCGACGCAAACCGCGGCTGCCAGCCAGGCAATGCTTCAGCAACCGGCAGGCGCGGCGGTTCAGGTGCGCCTGACGACGCCTTTTGCCCAACCCGGCTGGACCCAGGAAGTCGATCAGACGCTGAACTGGATCGTCACCACGGCGCGCCAGCAGGCCGATCTGGTCCTGAACCCGCCCGAGCTCGGGCGCATCGAGGTCACGCTCGTCATCAAGGGCGACGAGGTCAGCGCCAGTTTTGCCTCTCCCCACCAGGCCGTGCGTGAAGCCATCGAGGAATCCATGGTTCGCCTGCGCGAGTCGCTTGCCGAAGCCGGAATCAGTCTGGGACAGACCCACGTCGGACGCGACTCGAGCCGCGACGCGCCCTTCGCCAGGCCGGCCGGCGATACCCGGCAAGCCAGGGATATGCACAATGAGTCCCCGCTGACGCCGACTCCGGGGAATCTCTGGGTGCCGTCGCACGGCCGCGGCATGGTCGACGTGTTCGCGTGACCCCGCCATCGCGCATGCTCTCGCCCATCCAAACCGAACTGAACCTCGTCGCCTGCCACCCGGCACCTGCCGCGGCTGGAGGGCGAGCATCCGGAGAACACCATGGCTGACGCCAAGAAGACCGAAGCCGATGCGGTAGTCGCACCGCCCCCGAAGAAAAGCATGACCAAATGGATCGTGTTCGGCGCAATCGGCGTCGTGATCCTCGCCGGCGGCGGCACCGCCGCCTATTTCATGCTGAAGAAGCCGGCTGCCGCCGAAGGCGCTGAGGTCGCGGCGGCTCCGGCAAAAAAGAAGGCCGACCCGTCGGCGCCTCCCGTGTACTACAAGTTCGACAAGCCTTTCACCGTGAAACTGGCCACCGAACAGCAGGATGCCTACCTGCAAGCAGAAGTCCAGCTGAAGCTGCTCGACAACTCGGGGAACGAGGTGATCAAGGCCAATGAGCCGGAGCTGAAGCACAAGATCACCCTGACCCTGATGGGCCGCAAGGCGTCGATGCTGACGTCTTCCGACGGCGTGCAGAAGCTGGCCAACGAATTGCGGGACACGATCAACCAGGTCGTCTCTCCGGGCAGCGTGGCCAAGGCAAAACCGACCGATAAACCGGCGGATAAGGCCGCCGAAAAACCGGCCGACGGTACGGCACCGAAACCACCCGAAA
>JALHNN010000224.1 GCA_022843505.1 Sulfuritalea sp. | reverse complement strand
GGCGTGCCCTTCACCGGTATTTCCAAGATCGTCGGCATCGGCCTCAACTACCGCGCCCACGCCCTGGAAGCCGGCATGCCCATCCCGGCCGAACCGGTGATGTTCATGAAGGCCACCACCTGCCTCACCGGCCCCGACGACGGCGTCATCCAGCCGATCGGCAGCAGCAAGCTCGACTACGAGGTCGAACTCGCCATCGTCATCGGCCGCGAAACGCGCCACGTCGACGAAGCCAAGGCGCTGAACCACGTCGCCGGCTACTGCACGTTCAACGACGTCTCCGAGCGCGCCTTCCAGATCGAACGCGGCGGACAGTGGGACAAGGGCAAGGGCTGCGACAGCTTCGGTCCGCTCGGCCCCTGGCTGGTCACGCGCGACGAGGTCCCCGACCCGCAGGCGCTGGGGCTGTGGCTGGAACTCAACGGCGAGCGCGTGCAGGACTCGAGCACCGCCGACATGGTCTTCGGCTGTGCCCACATCGTCAGCTACGTCTCCCGCTTCATGACCCTGCTGCCCGGCGACGTGATCTGCACCGGCACGCCGCAGGGCGTCGGCATGGGGCGCGGCAAGTTCCTGAACGTCGGCGACAAACTGCGCCTCGCCGTCGAGGGCCTCGGCGAACAGCACCAGACCGTCCGCGCCGCCTGACACCTGGCCGACGGCTTTCGGTACCATCGAAGGCCGCATGAGCAACGACTACCTCCTCGCCATCGACTGCGGCACGCAAAGCGTGCGCGCGCTGGTGTTCGACCCGCGCGGCCACCTGGTCGACAAGGCACAGGTGGCAATCACCTACGACACACCCGAACCCGGCTGGGTCGAGAACGAGCCCGAGAACTTCTGGCGCGCCCTGTGCCAGGCCTGCCAGCACCTGTGGGCCAACACCAGCGTGCCCAAGTCCGCGATCCGCGGCGTGGTGGTCACCACCCAGCGCGCCACCGTGATCAACCTCGACGTCCGCGGCCAACCCTTGCGTCCGGCCATCGCCTGGCTCGACCAGCGGCGCAGCGATGCCGATCCGACACTGGCCTGGTGGTGGGAACTGGCGCTGCGCACGGCGCGCATGCGCGACACCATCCGCTACTTCGCCGGCGAAGCCGACGCCAACTGGATCGCGCAGCACCAGCCCGACCTCTGGGAGCGCACCAACAAGTTCCTGCTGCTATCGGGCTATTTCAACTGGCGCTTCACCGGCCGTTTTGTCGATTCAATCGCCAGCCAGGTCGGCTACATTCCCTTCGACTACAAGCGCGGGCGCTGGGCCCATCGCTGGAACTGGAAGTGGCAGGTGCTGCCGGTCAAACGCGAAATGCTGCCGGAACTCATTCCCGCCGGCGCACGCCTGGGCAAGGTGAGCGCCGCCGCCGCCCAGGACACGGGCATCCCCGAGGGTCTGCCGCTGATCGCCGGCGCCGCCGACAAGGCCTGCGAGGTCCTCGGCGCCGGCTGCCTGACGCCGGAGACCGCCTGCCTCTCCTACGGCACGGCCGCCACCATCAACACCAGCACACCGCGCTACCTCGAAGCGACGCGCTTCATCCCGCCCTACCCTGCCGCCGTGCCCGGCCGCTACAACACCGAGATCCAGATCACGCGCGGTTTCTGGATGGTGAACTGGTTCAAGGAACAGTTCGGCCTGCACGAGCAGCAGCAGGCCAGCACGCGCGGGGTTGCCACCGAAACCCTGTTCGACGAGCTGGTCAAGGCCGTACCGCCCGGGGCGCTGGGCCTGATGCTGCAACCCTACTGGAACCCCGGCATCAAGCTGCCCGGCCCCGAGGCCAAGGGCGCGGTGATCGGTTTCGGCGAGGTGCATACCCGCGCCCACCTGTACCGCGCCATCCTCGAAGGCCTTGCCTATGCGCTGCGCGAAGGCAGGGAGCGCATCGAGCGTCGCGGCGGCACCCGCATCGAACGCGTGCGCGTCGCCGGCGGCGGCTCGCAAAGCGACGCCGCGATGCAGATTACCGCCGACGTCTTCAACCTGCCCGCCGAGCGCCCCCACCTCTACGAAACCAGCGGACTCGGCGCCGCCATGATCGCCGCCGAGGGCCTCGGCCTGCATCCCGACTTCGGCTCCGCCGTGCGCCAGATGACCCGCGTCGGCCAGACCTTCACGCCCGACCCGACCCATGCCCGCACTTATGACGCGCTCTACCGCAAGGTTTATTGCCGCATGTACCAGAGGCTGCAGCCGCTCTACCGCGAAATCCGCGACATCACCGGCTATCCGGCGCAACGCCGCTGAGGCCCGGCGGACGAACGCGCGGCGCCCCCTGTTACCTTCCCCGCCGACCGCGCCACAACAGGCCACCGTAAATCGCGAGGTTGATCAAGCCGACCGCCCCAGCCAGCGCCAGCTGCAGGTTCCGGTTCAAGCCGGCGGGATAGATCAGCGGCAGCAGGTAGTGTTCGACGAAGCCGCCCCCGTATCCCTCGATCCCGCCACGCAGCCGCAGGGCATTTTCGAGGTGGGTCAAGGGACAGGTGCCACCGGTGAGTTCGATGCCTATCGCCCAGGCCACCGCGGGCAGGTGAAGCAGGGCCATCCAGCGCCAGCGCAAGACGAGGATTCCACCGCCCAGCACAAACAGGATGAAGGCCAGGTGTGCGATCAGCGCGAGGTCGGCGCCCAGGCGGAAAAGCATGTCGCTTCGCCGTTCCGCCGGCGCCGACTTTCAGACCGCGCGCGGCTTGGCCTCGACCTTCCAGATCGTCCTGGCGTATTCGCCGATGGTGCGGTCGGACGAGAACTTTCCCATGCCGGCGACATTGAGGATGGCCTTGCGCACCCAGGCCTCCTGGTCGCGATACAGGGCGCCGGCCTGATCCTGCGCCTCGATGTAGGAGACATAGTCGGCAAGCAGCAGGTAGTGGTCGCCGCCTGATGTCAGGTTGTCGAACACCGGCTTGTAGCGTTCGCGTTCCTCGGGACAGAAGTAGCCGTCGCGGATCATGTCCAGCGCCTGCTTCAGCTCGTGGTTGCCTTCGTAATACAGCCAGGGGTTGTAGCCCCTGGCGCGCAGCTCGGCGACGCCGTCGGTGGTGAGGCCGAAGGTGAAGATGTTTTCCGCGCCAACCTCGCTGTGGATTTCGACGTTGGCGCCGTCCATGGTGCCCATGGTCAGCGCACCGTTCAGCGCCAGCTTCATGTTGCCGGTGCCCGAGGCCTCGGTGCCGGCGGTGGAGATCTGCTCCGAGAGGTCGGCCGCGGGGATGATGATCTCGGCATTCGACACGTCGTAGTTGGGGATGAAGGCCACCTTGAGGCGGTCGCGCATCAAGGGATCGTTGTTCACCACGTCGCCGACGTCGTTGATCAGGCGGATGATCAGCTTGGCCATGCGGTAGCCGGGGGCGGCCTTGCCGCCGAAGACCACGGTGCGCGGCGTGGCGTCCGCACCGGCACGCAGCCGGTTGTAGAGCGTGATGACGTGCAGCACGTTGAGCAGCTGGCGCTTGTATTCGTGGATGCGCTTGATCTGCACGTCGAAGATCGACCCGGGGTCGACCACGATGCCCAGGCGCTGCCGGATCACCTGCGCCAGGCGCGCCTTGTTGTCGCGCTTGACGCGGGCGAAGTGCTCGCGGAATCCGGCGTCCCCGGCCAGCGGCGTGAGCTTGCGCAGCTGGTCGAGGTCCTTGAGCCAGCCCTTGCCAATGTGGCGGGTGATCAGGTGGGCCAGCGCCGGGTTGGCCTGGTTGAGCCAGCGTCGCGGCGTCACGCCGTTGGTCATGTTGACGATTTTGTCCGGCCACAGGCGGTCGAAGTCGGAAAAGATGGTCTGCTTCATCAGCTGGGTGTGGATCGCCGCCACCCCATTCACCTTGTGGCTGCCGACGATGGCCAGGTGCGCCATGCGGATGCGCTTGCCCTTGGCTTCGTCGATCAGCGACATGCGCGACCAGATCGCCGGGTCCGCCGGGTAGTGGTGCATCACGTCCTTGAGGAAGCGGTGGTTGATCTCGTAGATGATCTGCAGGTGGCGCGGCAGCACGCGCTCGAACAGGCCGACCGGCCAGGTTTCCAGCGCCTCGGGCATCAGGGTGTGGTTGGTGTAGCTGAAGGTGCGGGTGACGATGTCCCAGGCGCGCGACCACTCGTAGTGATGCTGGTCCATCAGGATGCGCATCAGCTCGGCCACGGCGATCGAGGGATGGGTGTCGTTGAGCTGGATCGCCACCTTGTCGGGCAAGTTGTCGAGCGCAACGCCGGACTTGTTGTAGCGGTAGAGCATGTCCTGCAGCGAGGCGCTGACGAAGAAATACTGCTGCTTGAGGCGCAGCTCGCGGCCCATCTCGGTGGTGTCGTCGGGGTAGAGCACCTTGGAGAGGTTTTCCGAATCGTTCTTGTCCTCCACGGCGCGGATGTAGTTGCCCTCGTTGAAGTACTTGAGGTCGAAGTCGCGGCTGGCCTTGGCCGCCCACAGGCGCATGTTGTTCACCGTGCCCGTGTCATAGCCGGGTATCGGGTAGTCGTAGGCCATGGCCATGACGTCGTCGGTTTCCACCCACTGGTAGTTCTTCTTGCCGTGCTCGTCGGCGAACTCGACCACGCGGCCGTGGAACTTGACCTGGTAGAGCACCTCGGGGCGCGGAAACTCCCAGGGGTTGCCGTAGCGCAGCCAGTTGTCCGGGTGCTCGACCTGCTGGCCGTCCTCGATGCCCTGGTGGAACATGCCGTACTCGTAGCGGATGCCGTAGCCGTAGCCGGCGACGCCCATGGTCGCCATGGAATCGAGGAAGCACGCGGCGAGCCTTCCGAGGCCGCCGTTGCCCAGCGCCGCGTCCGGCTCCATGTCGGCGATGTTCTCCGGGCGCAGGCCCATGTCCGCCAGCGCCGTCATGGCGTCGCGGAACTCCTTTTCCGCGCACATGTTGAGCATGGAGTTGCTCATGGTGCGGCCCATGAGGAATTCCATCGACAGGTAGTAGATGCGCTTGCGGTCCTCGACGTAGTAGCTGCGCATGGTCTCCATCCAGCGCTCGATCATGCGCTCGCGCACCACGGCGGCGGCGGCATAGAACCAGTCGCGGTCGGTGGCCGTGATCGGGTCCTTGCCGATGGTGTAGATCAGGCGGTTGTACAGCGAACGCCGGATCGACTCGGCATCCAGCGCCGGGCGGTCGAGTTCGGGCAGGGCGGCGGGTTTCTGCATGTCGGGCTCCCTTGGGCGGATTCCGGGGATCATACCTGCGCCGCCGCGTGCTCGCTTGCTCGGCTGCCGCCTGCCACGGGGAATTTCCCACGCAAGAGCGCCAGGCCCGATAATCCGGTTTCTGCCACGAAACGGATCCAGGGTGAAATGTCGG
>JALHNN010000223.1 GCA_022843505.1 Sulfuritalea sp. | reverse complement strand
CGCTGGGGCCGCTGGTCTATTTCGGACTCCACTGGCTTGCCGGGCGCATGGCGACGCCCGCGCTGAGCGCCGGCGAATCGGCGGCGATCGGCGGCAGCGGCCTGTTGATGGTGATTCTCCCGGCATTACTGGCCAGCATGGCCTCGCCCTGGGTGCATCAGCTGGGCCTGGGCGCGCAGCAGGCGCAGCGCAGCCTGGCCGCCGAGGCGCCGCTCGCGCACCGCATCGAGGCGCCTCGGCGCTTTTTCCTGCCCGACCTCGGCGAGGTGCTCACCGAGCACTGGCAGGCGCCGCCCGGCGTCCGCGTCGAGCACATCGAATCGGAACTGGGCGGGCAATACCTGCCGGCCGGCGACAGCACGGGCAGCATCCTGTGCCGGGACGGCGAGGATTTCCATGTCTTCCGCCTCGCCGCCGGGCCTGCCCCGCGCTGGCGCATGTACTGGCGGGATGCGGCGGGCCGCCTGCACCGTTCCGACTGGACGTCGGCACCGGCGGAGGCCAACACTCCGGCCGCGGCCCTGGGCCCGGCCTGGACGCAGGACGGCTTTGCCTTCCCGGTACGCATCCCGCGCAACTTCGTCACCGTGGAACGGCGCTGGGCCACCGGCAAGGTGTTGCAGTCCGACGCCCTGCATGGCCAGGCGCTGCCTTTGCCGACGGATACCTGCCTGCCGGCGCCCTACCGCAACCGCGATGCGGAATCGGTGCTGAGCGGCCTGAGCATCAGGATGTGGCTGCCCGGGCCGCGGCGCATGGGGATAGCCAGCTTCAGCCGGCCATCGGAGTGAGTCGCTGACGGAGCTCGCTTCGCCGCAGTTCGGACATGGCCTTTGCCGAGAGTCGGCGCCGGTGACACGGCGATTGACGGCCCCGTCCATCCCCCCGTCCCGCAATCCACCCCCCGCTTCCCGCCGTTCGTCGCATGCCGGATGACGGCGCGCGGGGCGCTTCCTAGCATGGCCTCACCTTCAACCCCCGAGGAGTCATGCCATGAAGATCATTCCCATCCGCCGCCAGTTTCTGGCGCTGGCCGCCGTGAAGCTGCTGGCCCTGGGCGCGGCCTTTGCCCTGCCCGCGGGCAGCTTCAGCTTCATCCCTGCCGCCTACGCCGCCCCGGCCGCTGACCCCGGCTTCGAGGCCGCGCTGCGCGAATTCGACGCCGCGCGCGACGACGAAATGCGCCTCGACGCGGCCATCGCCGCCCTGCGCGGCCTGCCGGCCGATCCGCAGCGCCAGCCGCTCGCCGCCGCCTGCCTCGGCAGTGCGCTGGCCCTGCAGGGCAAGGCGGCCTGGATGCCCTGGAACAAGCTGAAGTACACCGAGCAGGGACTGGATCAGCTCGACGCCGCGTTGGCCATGATCAAGCCCGAGCACGCTGCGGTGCTGGTGCGCGGCGTGCCGGTCAGCCTGCAGACGCGGCTGGTGGCGGCGGCGACCTTCGTCGCCGTGCCCGATGGCCTGTTCCACCGGCGTGCCGACGGCCGCAAGTTGCTCGCCGCCTTGCGCACCGATCCCCTTCTGGCGGCGGCGCCCGAGGCCTTCCGCGCCGAAGTGGCGGCGGCCGAAGCCCGCCTCGCGGAGTCGGCCAAATGAACGCGCCGACTTTGGAGCTTCCGGTCCGCAGCGCCACCGTGCGGCTGACGGACCTGCGCAAGCGCTACCGCGTCGGCGACGATTGGGCCGAGGCGCTCAAGGGCGTCAGCCTGACGGCGGCGGCGGGCGAGATGGTGGCGCTCACCGGGCCCTCGGGCAGCGGCAAGAGCACGCTGTTGAATCTCGCCGGCCTGATCGATACGCCGGATGCCGGCACGCGCGAGATCGCCGGCCATGCGGTGGATGGCCTCGACGACGCGGCGCTGACGAACCTGCGGCGCGAGCAGGTCGGCTTCATCTTCCAGGGCTTCAACCTGGTGCCGGTGATGAACGTCGCCGACAACGTCGAATACCCGCTGCTGCTGCTCGGCCGCCCGCCCGCCGAGCGGCGCCGCAAGGTGGCCGAGATGCTCGAAAGCACCGGCCTGGCCGGCTTTGCCGGGCGCCTGCCGGATGCCCTCTCGGGCGGCCAGCGCCAGCGCGTGGCTATCGCCCGCGCCCTGGTCAAGTCGCCCAGCCTGGTGATCGCCGACGAGCCGACGGCCAACCTCGATTCGCACACGGCGCAGCAGATCGTCGACCTGTTGCGCGAACTGTCGCACGAACGCGGCGCGGCCGTGGTGGTGGCGACCCACGACGAGCGCATGAGCGCGCACTGCGACCGCGTGCTGCGCCTGGCGGACGGCGAACTCGTCAAGGGAGAACGGCAATGAAATGGATCCTGTTTGCCTGGAAGAACGTGATGCGCAACAAGCGCCGCTCGCTCACCGCAATGCTGATCACCGCCATGGGCACGGCGGCGGTGCTGATCGGCGGCGGTTTCGCGCTGTTCACCTACGAATCGCTGGAAGAGATGACGGCGCGCGACAGCGGCCACGTGGTGCTGGCCGCGGCGCGCGGCTTCGACAACGACGAGGATGTGCCGCTGCAGCATGGCTTGATCGGCGCCGCGGCACTTGCCGCGCACTACGGGACGCAGCAGGGGGTCCGCGCCGTGGCGCCGCGCATCCAGTTTTCGGGCCTGATTTCCAACGGCGACAAGTCGGCGGTGTTCGTCGGCAGCGGCGTGGACCCGGCGGTGGATTTCCGCCTGCGCGGGCCGCAGCTCAACTTCGTCGCCGGCGAGGCGCCGGGGCCCTCGGAGGCGGTGCCCGAAGTCGCCATCGGCGACGAACTGGCGACGCTGATGAAGGCAAAGGTGGGCGGCTCGCTGACCCTGCTGGCCACCACCACCGAGGGCAACCTCAATGCGGTGGATGTGGTCGTGCGTGGCATCGTCAAGACCGGCGTGCCGGACATCGACCGCCGCCTGGTGATGACCGACATCCGCGCCGTGCAGCGCCTGCTGCTGACGGACAAGGTCGGCAGCCTCGCGATCTACCTCAAGGACACGGCGCAGACCGAAGCGATCGCGGCGCAGGTCAAGGCCGCCAACCCCGAGCTGGCGGTGCGCACCTGGCGCGACCTGGCGGTGTTCTACCAGGCGGTGCGCGCGCTCTACAACCGCATCTTCGGCATCCTCGGCCTGATCATGGTGGTGATCGTCGCCTTCGCCATGAGCAACACGCTGGGCATGGCGGTGGTCGAGCGCACCCGCGAGATCGGCACCCTGCGGGCGATCGGCACCCAGCCCGGCGAGGTGGTGCGTAACTTCGTGCTCGAAGGCGTGGCCATCGGCACGGCCGGGGCCGCCATCGGCATGCTCGCCGCCGGGCTCACCACGCTGGGCCTGATCTTCGCCGGCCTCGAGATGCCGCCGCCGCCGGGGCGCTCGACCGGCTACCCGCTGCTGCTCAGCTTTTCCCCAGCGCTCTACCTCGGCGCCACGCTGGTGGTGGTGGCACTCGCCGCCGCCGCCGCCTGGTTCGTCAGCCGTCGCGCCGCCCACAAACCCATAACTGAGGCACTCGCTCATGTTTAACAGAACACTCATCCAATCCGCGCTGCTTGCCATCGGCATGGCCGCCAGCACGGCGAGCTTCGCCGCCGATCCCAAACTGCAGGCCCTGGTCAAGGAGGCCGACGCCTACCGCATGGCGATGGACGCCGGCCGCGTCGAAACCGAGATCCGCAGCTTCAAGGGCGGTCAGCTCGACAAGACGCGCAACTACACGGTGTACCTCAAGCCCGGGCACCGCTCGCTGGTGCTGTTCAACAGCCCGGCCGAGCGCGGCCAGAAGCTGCTGATGCAGGGCGACGATTTCTGGCTGATGATGCCCAGCAGCCAGCGCCCGCTGCGCATCACGCCGATGCAGAAGCTGCTCGGCGAGGCGTCGAGCGGCGACATCGCGACCATGACCTGGGGCGAGGATTACGAGGCCGCGTCGCTGGGCGAGGAGACGGTGCGCGGCGAAGCCTGCCTCAAGCTGGAACTCACGGCGACGCGCAAGGGCGTCAGCTATCCGCGCGTGGTGGCCTGGCTGGCGAAGAAGGGCCATGCGCCGGTGCAGGCCGAGCTCTACGTCGCCTCGGACAAGCTGGCCAAGGTGGCGAGCTTCACCCTGGCCGATGCCGGTGACGCAGGGGGCCGCCGCCAGGTGACGACCATGACCCTGACCGACCACCTGCAGAAGGAGCGCCGCACCGAGGTGCACTACCTCTCGCGCACGGCCAAGACCTTGGGCGACGAGTGGTTCAACCCGGCCTTCCTCATCCGCGCGGAAGTTCCGCAATGAAATCGCCGTGTCTCCAGCGCCGACTCTTCGGCCTGCTCCTCGTTGCGGTGATGGGGCCGGTGGCAGCGCAGGACTTGGCGACGACTGCGCCGGCCATCGACCTTGCCTGGACCACGCGTGTGGTGGCCGAGCCGCGCAACCTGCGCGACGACAGCGTGTTCGGCGCTGGCCTGGCGCTGACCAGCTTCGGCCGCGACCGTGCCCGCATCGAGCAGGAGGCGCGCGGCAAGCTGGGTCCGCTGAACCTGCTGGCGACGGTGACGGCCAGCGGCCAGCAGGGCGCCAGGCCGGAGACGAAGTTCGTCGCCCACGAGGCCTATGCCGATTTCACGCTGGGTGGCGAGCGCTTCAGCCTCGGCAAAAAAGTGCTGTCCGGGGACGTCGGCTACGCCTTCCGCCCGCTCGACGTACTGCAGCGCGAGTCGCGCCTGCAACTGGCGCCGCCGCCGCTGACCGGCATCCCCATGCTGGCCTGGGACAACTTCGGCGCCGACAGCGCGTGGTCGCTGATCCTCGCCAATCCCGGCCACGGCCCGGGCAATGCCGGCAGCACCGCGGCCGCGCGCGACGACAGCTCGCTGGCGCTGCGCCTGTTTCGCCGTGTCGCCCAAGGGAACTTCCTTTGGGGCGTCGCCAGCGCCGACTTTCATGGCGTGGCGCGTACCTCGGCGCGCAATGGCCTGGAACTGGGTGCCGGCTTCGCCGCCGTACCCAACGAGGCGGTGGAAGTGCACGGCTCGCTGCTGCTGCAGCAGCGCGGCGAGCGGCGAGTGCCGCTGGCGGCCGGCGCCGGCGCGGCGCAATTGTTCGACGCCGGACGGGCGCTGCAGGTGGAATCCCACGGCCGGGTCGGCAAGGCCCTGCTCGGCGCCACCTGGACGGCGGAGAACGGCGTCTCGGCGATGGGCGAACTGTGGTGGGACGGCAGCGCCAACACCGCGGAGGAGTGGCGCCGCCTGCGGGCCAACGCCGTGGCGCGGAACGCCCTGCGCGGCCTGCCGGGCGTGCCGGACGCGGCCATCGCCGGGGCCAATGCGGCATCGACGCGATTGTTCGAACA
>JALHNN010000222.1 GCA_022843505.1 Sulfuritalea sp. | reverse complement strand
TACGCGCATGGAATTCTGGCCGGCGCTGCTCGCCCACATTGCCGACCATCCGCTGACCGGCGCCGGCTTCGGCCGCCAGGCGATGAAGATCGCCTATCCGCAGATGATCCCCGGCACCAACCCCGAGCTCTGGCATGCGCACAACTTCGTCATCAATTACGGCCTCGGCATGGGCATTCCCGGCATCCTCGCCCTGCTGGCGCTGTTCGCCGCCTGGGGCCGTTTCTTCTGGCGCCACGCCGCGAACCTGGTCGGCATCGCCGGCTGCATGCTGCTCGCCGGCGTCTTCCTGCGCAACCAGTTCAACGATTTCTTCCAGCGCGACATGAGCCTGCTGTTCTGGGCGCTGTGCGGGTTGTTTGCCGGAATGCTGGCGGCGCGCGCGGAGGGCGGCCGCTGATGCGCATCTGCTTCTACAACGTCACCGCAAGCTTCATTCCCGGCGGCCTCGAAACCTACTGCTGGGAGGTCGGGCGCGCCCTGGCGCGGCGCGGCCACGAGGTCACCATCGCCGCCGGCGACCGCGGCGGCCCGCGCCACGGCGAGGTCGCGCTGGTCCGCTATCCCTTCCGCATCGAGCAGTCCTGGCCGCACTTCGGCCACCGCTTCCGCCGCCTGATGGAGCGCCTGTCCTTTGCCGCCGGCGGCGGGCTCGATCACCTGGTGGATGCCGGTTACGATGCCGTCGTGATCAACAAGCCCTTCGACTTCCCCGTGCTGTGGCGCGCGCGCCGGCGCGGCATGAAGGCGCGTACCCTGTTCCGCTCCGGTGGCACCGACTTCTTCCTCGGCGACCGCCTGTTCGCCGGGGCGGTCGACCACTGGGCGTCCACCAGCCGCTACAACGCGGCGCAGATCGAGGCGCGCTACGGCAGGACGGTCACCGTGATCCACAATGGCGTCGACACGGAGCATTTCCGTCCCGGCGCGCGTGCGGGCGACTATGCCGGCGTCCCGCCCGGCGCGCGCGTGGTCCTCAGCGTCGGCCGACTGGTCGGCTGGAAGGGCCTGCACGTGATCATCGACGCCCTGGCGCAGCTGCCCGGCGACGTGCACTACCTGGCCCTGGGCGAAGGCAGCGAGCAGCAGGCGCTGCAGGCGCGCGCCGTCGAGCGCGGCGTCGGCGATCGCATCCACCTTGCCGGGCGTATCCCGCATGCCGAGCTGCCGCGCTGGCTGGCGCGCGGCGATGTCTTCGTCCAGCCGTCGATCGGCGAGGAGGCCTTCGGCATCAGCGTGGTCGAGGCCATGGCCTGCGGCCTGCCGGTGCTGGCTTCCGACAATGGCGGCATGAAGGAAATCGTCGTCCCGGGCGAAACCGGCCGCCTGCTGCCGGCCGGCGATGTCCTCGCCTGGCGCGACGCCATCGCCGCGCTGATGGAAAATGCCGCCTTGCGCAGCGCACAGGGCGAAGCCTCGCGCCGGCGCGCCATCGACCATTTCACCTGGGCGGCCAATGCCGTCGCCCTGGAACGCATGCTTACGGGCAACTGATATGTGCGGCATCCTCGGCTACTCGGCAGCAGACAACGCGGCCCCGGCCTTTGAACTGGCGGCGGCGGTCAAGGGCCTCGCCCATCGCGGCCCCGACGATTCGGGGCAGTGGCGCGACGGCAATACCGAACTGGGTTTCGTCCGCCTCTCGATCATCGACCTCTCGCCGGCCGGACACCAGCCGATGCTGAGCCCCTGCGGCCGCTATGCCATCGTCTTCAACGGCGAGATCTACAACTTTCCGGAGCTGCGCGCCGAGCTAGAAGCCAAGGGCGAGACCTTCGTCGGCCACTCCGACACCGAGATCCTGCTGCGTCTCTTCGTCCGCGAGGGGCTGGAGTCCTGCCTCGCCCGCCTGCGCGGCATGTTTGCCTTCGCCGTCTGGGATCGCGAGGCGCGCCGCCTGTCGCTGGCGCGCGACCGCCTCGGCGTCAAGCCGCTGGTCTATGCCGAGACGCCGCGCGGCTTCGTCTTCGCTTCCGAGATCGCGGCGCTCTTCGCCATCGATCCGCCGCTGTCGCGGGCGCCCGACTTCCAGGCGCTGGACCACTTCCTCAGCTTCCAGTACATTCCTGCGCCGCTGTCGGGCTTCGCCGCGGTGCGCAAGCTGCCGCCCGGCCACGCCATGGTGGTGCGCGAGGGGCGGATCGAGCGCCTCTTCCGCTACTGGGACATCGATTTCAGCCGGCGCTCGACGCTGTCCTTCAACGAAGCCTGCGAGGCCCTGCGCGAAAAGATTCTCGAAGCGACGAAGATCCGCATGATCGCCGACGTGCCGCTCGGCGCCTTCCTGTCCGGCGGCATCGATTCCTCGATCACCGTCGCCGCGATGGCCCGCCTCTCGGCGCAGCCGATCAAGACCTTCGCCATCGGCTTCGACGACGAACGCTTCAACGAACTGCCCTTCGCCCGTCAGGTGGCCGAACACCTCGGCACCGAGCACCGCGAGATGACGGTGCGCCCCGACGCCGTCGAATGGCTGCCGCGCCTGATCGAGCACCTCGGCGAGCCGCTGGCCGACAACTCCATCCTGCCCACCTTCTACGTCTCGCGCTTCGCCCGCGAGCAGGTCACCGTGGCCCTGACCGGCGACGGCGGCGACGAATCCTTTGCCGGCTACCGCCGCTTCTACCAGATGCGCCGTGCCGACGTGCTTGCCCGCGCCGGACTGACGCCGGTCTGGCGCGGCCTGCGCCGCTTCGGCGTCGCCGTCGAGAACCGCCTCAAGCCACACCGGCCGCGGCGTCGCTTTCCCGCCACGCGCGCCGACGAAATGCTCTTCCTCGAGGGCGCGGCCGCCTACAAGCACCTGCTCGCCTTCTACCCGGACGCCGACAAGGAAGCCCTGCTCACCGAAGCCTTCCGCGCCAAACGTGGCGCCTCGCAGACCTCGGCCTACCTGGAAGCCATCCTCGCGCGCAGCGCCGGCGCCGATACCACCACGCGCTGGTGCTATGCCGACCTGATGAGCTACCTGCCGGAAGACATCCTGTTCAAGGTCGACATCGCCAGCATGGCGGTCTCGCTCGAATGCCGTTCGCCCTTCCTCGACCACCGCGTCGTCGAATTCGCCTACAGCCTGCCCGGCGCCTACAAGCTCACGGCGCGCGGCCGCCACAAGCACATCCTCAAGGAAGCCTTCAGGGACTGGCTGCCGCCCGGCTTCATGGATCGTCCGAAAATGGGCTTCTCGGCGCCGCTGGCGCGCTGGCTGCGCGAGGATTTCGGCCCGCTGCTGAGGGAGCGCCTGATCGAGCGGCGCACGCTCGCCGCCTGGTTCGACCAGACCCAGGTGACGCGCTATGTCGAGGAGCACCTCTCCGGGCGCGGCTCGCACAGCCAGAAGCTGTGGCCGCTGCTGGTGCTGGCGATCTGGATCGAACGCATGCAGGTCGATTCGGGCGTCTGAGCCGAACGATGAAGATCGGCCTGATCGCCACCGGCATCTGGGGCAGCATCCACCTCGAGATGGCGCGCGAGCTGCAGCGCCTGGGCCATGTAGTACGCATCTACACCGAGGACAACCGCGCCCCCTCGGGGATGCGCTTCAGCCGCTTCGCCGAGGATGGCCTGGAGTTCTGGGTGATCCACGCCTTCCGGCGCAATCCCTGGACCTGGCTGCCCGACCGCCTGTTCAAGTATTGGCTGGGACGGCGCTTCTTCACCTCGCTGGTGGCGATCGCACGCTTCATCCGCGCCAATCGCGACTGCGACGTGTTCGTCGTCGAGAGCGACTGGCTGGGATTTTTCGTTGCCCTGGCGACGCGCTTCCTGCCGGTGCGCTGGGTCGTCGGCATCCACGACACCGACTACCTCGACGCGCCGATCAGCTATCCCGGCCGACCGCACAGCCGCTGGCGCAGCGCGGTGCAGCGTTGGGTGCTGCGGCGGGCGGCGGCGGTGCGCGCCAATTCCCCCTTCACCCGCGATGCGCTGCTCGCCGGTGGCTGCCCGCCGCAGAAGATCGCCGTGGTGCCGCTGCATGTGCCGCAGCGCATGCTGCCGCCGCCCAGCCCGCCCTTGCCCGAGTTCCGTGCACTCTCCCGCCGCGCCTGGCGCGCGCAGCTCGGCGTCCCGGAAGGCGCGCTGATGTTGGCGACCATGTGCCGGCTAACGCCGGTCAAGCACCTTGAGCTGGCGGTCGACACCCTGGTCGAACTGCGCCGCCGCGGCGCCGATGCCTGGCTGGTGCTTTATGGCGGCGACCGCCAGCTTCCAGGTGTCGGCAGCTATGCCGCGCACCTGGCGGCGCGCGCCAGGCAAGGCGGTGCCGGCGAACGCCTGATCCTTGCCGGCGAGGTGCCGCCGCCGCAGGTCCGCGAAGCGCTGGCCGCCGCCGACCTGCACCTGGCGCCATCCTGGGCCGATACCTTCAATTTCGCCGTGGTCGAGGCCGCCCTGGTGGGCACGCCCTCGCTGGTTTCGCCCCAGGTCGGCGCCACGCCCTGGCTGGGTGCCGCGGCACGCGCGATTGCCGGCGAGGATCCGATTATCTGGGCCAGCGCCGTGTTGTCAGCGCCGACTTTTGATGAGGCGGAGCGGCTGCGCATCGCCGATGAACTCTCGGTCGGCAGCGTGGCGCAGCAGCTCGTCGCGCTTTACTCGGGATCGACGCCATGAGCCCGAAGCCGCTGTGCGTGCAGATCAACTGGCAGACCAGCTTCGGTGGCGGCGAACTTTACACGCGTTTTTTTTCCGCGGCGCTGGTGGCTCTGGGCTGGGAGGTCAAGCTCATCGCCGCCCGCGATGCCGCGTTCTGGAAGGATCTCGCCATGCCCGGCGTGGAGATCATCCCCATCGCCAGCGGGCGCGACATCCCCGGCGTCCTGCCGCAAGGGCAGGCGCTGGTGGTGACGCACACCACGCTGCCGGAGGATCTGGCGCGCGAGGTAGCGGCTCGCCACCGCCTCGGCGGCTTCGTGCATATGCCGCTCAACGAGCGCGATCCGGCAGGCCTTGCCTACTACCACCGTATCTTCTGCGTCTCGGACTACGTCGCGCGGACGGCGCGCGAGCGCGGCCACGACCAGGTGCACGGTGAAGCCATGCTTGGCGTCGCCGACCTGCGTTCGCGCAGCACCGCCGCCGCCGCGCCGCTGCAACGGCGCAGCGAATACGACTGGGACCGGCGCAAGTTCCGCGATCGCCTCCTGGCCTGGTGCGAACCGTTGCGGCAGCCGCGCGCCCTCGCCTTCGAGCGGCGCCCGGGCCTGAGCCTCGGCATCGTCTCGCGCCTGACGCCGATCAAGCAGTTCCCGCAGCTGTTCTCGCTGCTGGCGCCGGTCCTTGCCGAGCAGCCCGGCGTGAATCTCGAAATCTTCGGCAGCGGCGGCTACGCCTCGGTG
>JALHNN010000221.1 GCA_022843505.1 Sulfuritalea sp. | reverse complement strand
CTTCGGGTAGCCGCTGCCCATCAGGTTCTTGAGGATGATGCGGCCGAAGTTCATGCTGGTCGACGACACGCCGATGATGCCGATCGACCTGGGATGTATCAGCTTGTCTATCTTGTGGGTCGGCCGCGGCAGGCGCGGCGCCGGGGCTGCAGCGAACTCGCAGCGCGCCGCAGCGACCGCGATCGAACCGCCGGCCAGCACCGGATCCAGTTCCAGGCTCTGCGGCAGCAAATCCTGCCACGGGCCGCGGGCGAAGGTGAGGAGGGCCTCGAACCCGGCGCGGAGGGCCGCCTCGGACGTCGCTGTGCCGTTGCGGAGTGCCTCCGCCGCATGGCGCTGCCAGGCGATGGTACGTTTGAACAGGGCGAGGAAGTCTTCGGCATCGGTCAGTTCGGCGGCGGCATGGACGGCGGCGCGGTCGCGGCGGAAATTGCATTCGTCGATTTCTGCATCGGGGCCGCCGAAGCCAGCACTCAGCACCATGCCGAACTCGCGCGTACGTTCGAGTCTGATGCGCAGGCTGGGCGCCTGCGGCTCGGCGGCGGCTGGCGCGCAGGCGATTCCCAGGGCCGCGAGCAGGGTTTCCAGTTCGGAGCCTTCCAGGGCTTGCCTGCCGGCAGCGGCAGCCTGGCGAAACAGACCTGCGGCCAATGGGACGGCGTGGATGGGCGCCGGCTGGCCGGCGGCGGTATGCGGCGCTTGGTTCATTTTGTTCTCCCCCGAGAGGCGGCACCCCGGCAGCCCATCTCTGGAGCGAACTATATCAGATACAAAAACGTACGCAAAGACAAAACAAACTGTATCAATTGATATCCATCAATTGTCGGCAGTCGCCGGGTCGACGGCGGCGGCGAGGCCGCCGAAGCGCTCGTGGTAGTAGCTCGCCGCCGGCGGCAGGGCGCCGCTGGCGGTTTCGCAGACCGTCATCAGGTGGCGTTGGGCGTGGGGCCAGGTGAGGGCGTAGATGTCGCGGCAGAGCTGGCGCGCGACGCCGCCGCTCCAGTTGGCAGGCAGCAGCTGCGCGGGCAATTGGGGGTCGTGCAGCAGCGCCCGCCGGAAATCGTGCATCAGCAGGGTCTGCAGCAGGAAGCACTGCTCCGGATCGAGCTCGGCCGTTCCGCGCAGGGTGCGCAGCACCGGACGGAAGCGCTCGATGAAGTCGGTGTACTTGGCGGCGAGCACGTCGAGGTTCCAGCATTCGTGCACCAGTTCCTGCAGGGGGCGGCTGGTCAGCGGGCTGATGTTGGCGGCGCGCAGGGCGACCACCCTGTCGTGGGCGCCGGTCTCCTGGAGGATGTCGAGCAGCGCCTCGGAATCGGCCGAAGGATGGGCCAGGATGCCCGAGGCCAGCGCGCCGTAGCCGGCCCAGGTGAGTTCCTTGCGCAGCTGGTCGCGCGGCGCGCCGGCCAGCGAGGCGGGGATCAGCACCAGTTGCCATTCGCCGCCCCAGGTGTCCTGGGGGGCGAAATAGATGCGGCGGTAGGCATGCTCGAAGCGGCGGCGCCCGGAGGTGGTGAGGCTGTAGTAGCTGCGGCGCCCGATCTGTTCCGAGACCAGCCATTTCTCCTGCGACAGGCGGTACACGCTGGTGCGCACCATGCGCTCGTTCAGCCCCAGCGGCTCGACCAGGCGGATGAAGCTGCCGAGCCAGACCGTGCCGCCGTGGGGGGCGATGAAATCGCCGTAGATCGTGATGATCAGGGAGTTGGCGCGGGCCGGGTGCTGGTCGAGGTAGCTGGCGATCCACTGGCTGAGATGTCGGCTTTTCAATTGTCGTCCGATGCGTGGCGGTGATTCGGGAGCCCGGTGAGACCCGGCTGGCGGCATTCTAGGCGAGGGTCATGGGACAGGGGATTGTATACAGTATTCCGCATTAGGCGACTCTAATATGATACACAAAGCTTGCTTTTTGAATGGCTAAACTGTATCGTAACGAAAACGGGGTAAGCAGCCCCACCCGGAGGAGCCGGCCGAAATGCAAATCGCCACAGACCTGGAGCAGCAGACGCATCGTCCCTATCCGGCGAGCCGGCGCACGCAAAGCGGCGTCGTCGCCTGCGAGGAGACGCTCGCCGAGGAAGTCCCGGTGGCCCTGGTCTATAACGGCATCTCCCACGCCGTGATGCTGGCGACACCCGCCGACCTCGACGAATTCGCGCTCGGCTTCAGTCTCAGCGAATGCGTCGTCGGCCGTGCCGGCGAGATACTCGATCTCGAGATCGTCGAGCGCCGCAGCGGCATCGAGGTTTGCATGCAGCTCACCGCCGAACGGGCCCAGGCGCTCAAGGCCCACCGGCGCAGCCTGGCCGGCCGCACCGGCTGCGGCCTGTGCGGCACGGAAAGCCTGGACCAGTTGGCACGCCGCGCCGCGCGCGTCGATTCCTGCGCGGTGCTGACCGAGGACGCCGTGGCCCAGGCGCTGACCCAGTTGCAGCACCACCAGCAGCTCTTCGGACTCACCGGGGCGGTTCATGCCGCGGCCTGGTGCGACCGGGGCGGCCGCATCGAACTGCTGCGCGAGGACGTCGGTCGCCACAATGCGCTGGACAAGATGATCGGCGCGCTGGCGCAACAGCGGCGAAGCTTTGACGACGGTTTCGCGCTGATGACCAGTCGTGCCAGTTACGAAATCGTGCAGAAGGCCGCCGCCGCCGGCATCGCCGTAGTCGCCGCCGTATCGGCGCCGACCGGCATGGCCGTCCGCGTCGCCGTCGAATCGGGGGTGACGCTGATCGGCTTCGCCCGCGGCGAGCGGCACTGCGTCTATTCGCACCCGCAACGGATTCATTGAGGAAATCACCATGGAAGCCGTCCAGCCCAAGTCGGTCAAGCGCGTTCCCAGCTACTGCTACAACTGCGTCTCGGGCCCCGACCTGATGAACGTCAAGGTGGTCGACGGAGTCGCCACCGAGATCGAGCCCAACTTTGCCGCCGCCGACGTGCATCCGGCCAAGGGCAAGGTCTGCGTCAAGGCCTACGGCCTGGTGCAGAAGACCTACAACCCGAACCGGGTCAGCACGCCGATGAAGCGGACCAACCCGAAGAAGGGGCGCAACGAGGATCCGGGCTTCGTGCCGATTTCCTGGGACGAGGCGCTGGACATCGTCGCCGACAAGCTCAAGGCGGTGCGCGCCAAGGGCCTGGTGGACGACGCCGGCCTGCCGCGCGTCGCGGTGAGCCTCGGCCACGGCGGCACGCCGTCGAATTACATGGGCACCTTCCCGGCCTTCCTTGCCGCCTGGGGCGAGGTCGATTTCAGTTTCGGCTCCGGCCAGGGCGTCAAGTGCGTGCATTCCGAACATCTTTACGGCGAGTTCTGGCATCGCGGCTTCACCGTCGCCGCCGACACGCCGAATTGCCGCTACAACATCGCGGTCGGCGCCAACGTCGATGTCACCGGCGGACCCTGCGCCGTGATCCGCCACGCCGATGCCCGCGTGCGCGGCTACAAGCGCGTGCAGGTGGAACCCCACCTTTCCGCCACCGGGGCCTGTTCCGCCGAGTGGGTGCCGATCCGGCCCAAGACCGACCCGGCCTTCCTGTTTGCGCTGATCCATGTCCTGGTGCGCGAGAACGGCCTCGCCAAGCTCGATGTTCCCTTCCTGCGCGACCGCACCGCCTCGCCCTACCTGGTGGCGCCGGACGGGCTCTACCTGCGCGATCCGCAAAGCGGCAAGCCGCTGGTGTGGGACGAGACCACCGCAAGCGCCGTGGCGCACGACACGCCCGGCGCCAAGCCGGCCGTGGCCGGTTGCTATCGCGTCGGCAAGGCCGTGGTGGTCGATGCCGACAAGGAGCGGCGCGAGTACAGCGACGTCGAGGGCAGGACCGCCTACGAGATGCTGTCGCGGCACATCGAAAAGTACTCGCCGGAATGGGCCGAGACGATTTGCGACGTCAAGGCCGAGACCATCCGCCGCATCGCCAACGAATACCTCGAGGCAGCCAGCATCGGCGAGACCATCGTGATCGACGGCAAGACGCTGCCGCTGCGTCCGGTGGCCGTGACCCTGGGCAAGTCAGTGAATAACGGCTGGGGCGCCTTTGAATGCTGCTGGGCGCGCACCGTGCTGGCGGCGCTGGTCGGCGCCCTGGAGAACCCGGGCGGCCTGCTCGGCACCACGGTGCGCCTCAACAAGTCGCGCGACAACCGTCATCTCTCGGTGGCGCCGGGCGAAGACGGCTTCATGGTCCAGTACTTCAATCCGACCAGCAAGGAAGAATGGCAGGTATCGCCCTCGACGCGCAACCTGCACCAGACGCTGGTGCCCATCGTCGGCCACAACGGCGCCTGGAGCCAGGCGCTGGGCCCGACCCAGCTGGCGTGGATGTTCCAGAACGAGCGTCCCGACGACTGGAGCATGCCGATGCCGACGCTGCCCGAGGTCTGGCTGGTGTATCGCTCGAATCCCTCGATCTCCTTCTGGGACACCCGACATCTGGCCGAGATCGCGGCGAAGTTCCCCTTCATGGCCTGCTTCGCCTACACGGTCGACGAGACCAACTACATGGCCGATGTGCTGCTGCCCGAGGCCACCGATCTCGAATCGACGCAGATGATCCGCATGGGCGGCACCAAGTACATGGAGCAGTTCTGGGACCACAAGGGCGTGGTATTGCGCGCCAAGGCCGTCGAACCGCAGGGCGAGGCGCGCGACTTCACCTGGATCACCACCGAGCTGGCGCGCCGCACCGGCCTGCTCGAGCCCTACGTCAAGGCCATCAACAAGGGCATCTCCGGCGTCTCGCCGCTGAAGGGCGAAGGCTACGACCTGCGCCTCGATCCGGCGACGCCGCCGACCAGCGAACAGGTCTGGGATGCCGTCTGCCGCGCCGCGACCTTGAGCCTTTCCGAGGGGCGCGAAGAGCATGACCTGAAGTGGTTCGAGGAGCACGGTTTCTTCACCGTGCCCATGTCGCGGCTCGAGTGGTACCTGACGCCGACCATGGAACAGCACGGCCTGCGCTATGAACTCCCCTACCAGGAACGCCTGATGCGCGCCGGCCGCGAACTCGGCCGCCGCCTGCACGAAAAGAAGATGAACTGGTGGGACGAGCAGCTTTCCGAATACACGGCGCTGCCGGAATGGCACGACGTGCCGGGGCGCTGGATCCGCAACCTGGAAAAGACGGGCGCCAAGGCGGCGGACTTCCCCTTCTGGCTGCTGACCACGAAGAGCATGCAGTACCACGCCGGCGGCAACGCCGCGATCGAGGTGATGCACGAAGTGGCGCAGAACCTGCGCGGCCATGCCGGCGTGATCATGAACGCGAAGACCGCGGCGGGCCTGGGCATCGCCGAGGGCGACCGCATCGAGGTGCGCTCCCACATCGGTGCCACCTACGGCAAGGCGGCGC
>JALHNN010000220.1 GCA_022843505.1 Sulfuritalea sp. | reverse complement strand
CAACCGTCTGGGCTCGAATTCCCTGGTCGAACTGCTGGTCTTCGGCCGCCGTGCCGCCCTGTCCGCCATCGACTACATCCTGGACCTGCCGCCGGCGAACGCGGCGGCGCTCGACGCCGCGGCCGAGGCCACCAGCCAGCGCATCGAAGCGCTTTACCGCCGCGACGACGGCAGCGAATCCATGTCGGCCCTGCGCCGCGAGATGACGGACACGATGGAAAAGAACGTCGGCATCTATCGCACCGAGGAAGGCCTGCAGGAAGGCGTCAGCAATATCCACGAACTGCGCGAGCGCTACGACCGCGTCAGGCTCACCGACCGCAGCCGGGTGTTCAACACCGACCTGTTCCAGATCCTCGAACTCGGTTCCATGCTCGACCGCGGCGCCCATCAACGACTTGACTACGCCGACCGAGACGACACGAACTTCCTGTGCCACACCATGGTGTATCGCCAGGCTGCCGACCTGCCGCGCGTCGATTACCTCGATGTGGTGATCACCCGCTCGCCGCCGGGCGTGCGCGACTACTCGGGAGACCACAAATGACGCCACTGAAAGAGCGTCTGGTCCAGCTCGACGTCCTGCGCTACAACCCGGACACCGACACCGAGGCCCACTTCCAGCGCTACGAAGTGATCTGCCACGAGGAGTGGGTGGTGCTCGATGCCTTGAACAAGATCAAGGAAAGCATCGACCCGACGCTGAACTACCGCTGGTCGTGCCACATGGCGGTCTGCGGCAGCTGCGGCATGATGATCAACGGCGAACCGAAACTTTCCTGCCACAGCTTCCTGCGCGACTACGAGGGCGTGATCCGCGTCGAACCGCTGACCCACTTCCCGGTCGAGCGCGATCTCGTCACCGCGCCCGACGACTTCATGGAAAAGTTGAAGCGGGTCAAGCCCTACGTGATCGGCAAGAAGAAGCCGATCGAGGAAGGCGAGCACAAGCAGACGCCGGCGCAACTGATGAAGTTCCGCCAGTACTCGATGTGCATCAACTGCATGCTGTGTTACGCCGCCTGTCCGGAATACGGATTGACGCCGCATTTCGTCGGTCCGGCGGCGCTGACCCTGGCCCACCGCTACAACCTCGATTCGCGCGATGAGGGCCGCAAGGAAAGGATGGAGGTGGTCGCCACCGCGGAGGGCGTCTGGGAGTGCACCTTCGTCGGCGCCTGTTCGGAAGTCTGCCCGGCCCACGTCGACCCGGCAAGCGCCCTGCAGCAGCTGAAGATCGTCGGCTCGATCGACTGGATCGTCGAGCACCTGTTGCCCGGAGGAAAGCCATGAGCCGCCGTCCGCTGATCCGCGAAGTTCCCCCCGCCACCTGGTTCCTGCGCCATCCGCGCTACATGCGCTACATGGCGCGCGAGGTCACCAGCCTGTTCATCGGCGCCTACTGCGTGCTGCTGGTCGTCGCCATGCAGCGCCTGTCTGCCGGCCCCGCGGCATGGCAGGGCTTCCTCGAGGCGCTGCGCAGCCCCGGTTCCATCGCCTTCCACATTCTCGCCATGGCCGCCGCCTTCTACCACGCCGGCACCTGGTTCAACGCGACGCAAAAGGCGATGCCGCTGCAGATCGGCGAGGAATTCGTCAAGGGCAGTTACATCTCGGGCGCCCACTACCTGGTCTGGGCAGTGCTTTCGGTGGCCGTCCTGTTCCTTGCCGGGGTGTTCTGATCATGGCCAAGTCGAACAAGCCCGTCGTCTGGTTCCCCTTCGCCGCGGGCGGCACGGTCATCGCCTTCTGCATGCCGGTGATCGTCGTACTCGGCTTCCTTGCCGCCGTGGGCCGGGTGCCGCCCGGACTGAGCTACGAACAGCTTCATGCCTTCGCCTCCGGCGGCCTTGGCAAGCTGGTGCTGTTCGGCGTAATCGCGCTTTCGTTGTGGAGTTCCGCGCACCGGCTGCGCTGTACCTGCTACGATTTCGGCCTGCGCGCCGACACGCTGATCGCGACCCTGCTCTACGTCGCGGCCATCGTCGGCAGCATCGCCACCGCGGTGTTCCTGCTTCGCATCTAGGACATCGCCAGAACAACAACAGCAACAGGGATAGTCATGGCACCACCCCCACCGGCCTCGCGCGAGGCCGTCCGCGAAGCGCGCCTGGGCGACGTCTGGAGCAGGGAACTGAACGACGTTTTTGCCGACGTCGCCCCGTATTACGACCGGGCCAACAACATCGCCGCACTCGGGCAGTTCGACAGCTTCCTGCGCCGCTTCATGCAGCTCGTCGAGCTGAGGCCGCAGCAGAAGGTGCTCGACGTCTGCGCCGGAACCAACGCCATCGGCATCGCCCTGCTCAAACGCGAAGGGACCCTGGATGTCCATGCCATCGACCGCAGCGCCGCTATGCAGACGATCGGCCAGCAGCGTGCCGCCGAGCTCGGCTTCCAGATCAAGAGCACCATCGGCGACGTCCATACCCTGCCCTTCCCGGATGACCATTTCGATATCGTCACACTGCAGTTCGCCTCGCGCCACCTGCGGGTGCGCCAGGTATTCGGCGAGATCCGCCGCGTGCTCAAGCCCGGCGGCCGCTTCTACCATTCCGACCTGCTGCGCCCGCGCAACCCGATCGTGAAGAAGCTCTACTACAGCTACCTGAAGGGCTGCCTCGGCATCACCGGGCTGATCGTCGGCAGCGGCCCGGCGGCCGTGCAGGCCAAGCAATACTTCATGGATGCGCTCGAGCTCTTCTATACCGCGGAAGACCTGTCGATCCTGCTGCGCGAGCTGGGCTTCGTCGAAGTCCGCGCCGACAAGGTGTTCCACGGCATGATCGGCTACCATCGCGCCACCAAGCCGGCCTGAACGCCGCGGCAACGGGTTCCCAGGGTGAATCGTCCGCGCCACCTCGCCCGGCTCAACGGCCGCATCCTTCAACTCTACAGCCAGCGTACGCTCGTCGCGCTGCGTGCCGCGCTCCCCATGCGCCTGGCCTTGCCCCACCTGGAGCCGGTGCTGGTCCTCAACGTCGGCAAGGAAGTGGAGAAGGACACCGCGGTGATACTCGACGCCGGACTCCCGGCCTCCGCCGAGGGAGAGCAGGAGCAACGCCTTGCCGCCCTGCTTCAGGCCACCAAGGACATCGACCGCCGCTTTCTCGAGAAGGTCGGACGCTTTCCGGTCGAAATTGTCGTTCGCTACGACGAGATCATCCCTTTCCGCACGCGACGCATCCGCCTGCTGCACGAGGCGGCGGCGCGGGTTCTGCACGCGGAAGGCGTCGCGCCGCCGCTGCGCGGGTCGCTGGCAGCAAGCTTCAGCCAGGAGGATCTCGCCCGCCTGCTGCACGAACTGTTTCGCCTCTATGCCGAAGAGGTGCGCTCGCTCAGCCGCTCCGTCCGCCTGCCGGGACCGCTGGTTCCGCTGCGGGAGGCAATCGCCCGCGAACTCCTCGACGTCATGCTGCGGGTGGCCTGGCCCCTGGCCATGGAAATAGCCGCGGCGGCCTTTCGCCAGCGCCCGCCAGCGGACGCAGCCCAGCCGAATTTGTCCAATTGACGAGCGGGTCTTCCGGCGGACATACTGACGGCGCTGCATTTCCCGACCTGATGCTGCATGGCCGCGACGGCCGCGCGAGGAGGACACGATGAGACTTCCCTGGCAAGCACGATCCCGACGCATGCTGCAGCCGCTCTTGCTGTTTTCTTCGCTCTGCGCGATTCAGGCGGCGGTCGGCGCGGCATCCGCCGCCGAGCCGAAGATGCCGATCTTCGACGCCCACATCCATTACAGCCACGACGCCTGGGACGCCACGCCACCGAAGGCCGCGATCGCCATCCTGCGCAAGGCCGGCCTCAAGCGCGCCATGGTGTCGAGTTCCAGCGACGACGGCACGCAGAAGCTCTACGCCGAGGCGCCCGACCTCATCGTTCCCTCCCTGCGCCCCTACCGCAAGCGCGGCGAACTGTCGACCTGGGTAAGGGACGAAACCGTGATCGCCCACGTCGAGGAGCGCCTGAAAAAGTACCGCTATGCCGCGATCGGCGAGTTCCACGTCTATGGCGCCGACGCCGACCTGCCGGTGATGCGGCGCATGGTCCAGCTGGCGAAGCAGCACGGGCTCTGGCTGCACCTGCACGGCGACGGCGACGCGGTCGACCGGGTGATCCGGCAGGACCCGGAAGCGCGCGTGCTCTGGGCCCATTCCGGTTTCGACCGGCCCGAGGCCGTGCGCGCGATGCTGAGGAAGCACCCCAGGCTGCACGCCGACCTCGCTTTCCGCAACGACCACGCCTCCGGCGGCAAGGTCGACCCGGCCTGGCGCGACGCTTTCCTCGAGTTTCCCGACCGCTTTCTCGTAGGCACCGACACCTTTACGCCGGAGCGCTGGCATTACATCGTCGAGCATGCGGAATGGTCGCGCGGCTGGCTGGTCGACCTGCCGAAGGATGTCGCCGAAAAGATCGGCTGGCGCAACGGCGAGACGCTGTTCGCCTCGATGATGGCGGGCAAGCGGTGAAGAGTCGGCGCTGGCGCCACGGCGATCTGCGCCGGGCCGTTGTCTGCGCGCTGGCGAGCGGCTTCGCCCTGGGAGCATGGGCCGCCTGCCCTCCGCTCGAAGCCGATGGCGCAAAGCTGGACAAGGCCGACCTGCAATTGGCCTGGCGCCCGCTGCTGAAAGGAGCCCCGATCGCCCCGGGCGCGATCCCCATGGCGCAGCATTTTTCGATCGAGGTGCAACTGTGCGCAGGCGCGACGCCGTCCGCGGCCACCCTGGCCAGGCTCGACGCGACGATGCCGGAGCACCGCCACGGCATGAACTACCGGCCGCGCCTCACTGCGCTGGGCGAGGGGCGCTTTCGCGCCGAAGGCATGATGTTCCACATGAGCGGACGCTGGCAGCTCGAGTTCGAGGTCGAGTCCGCAAAGGGAAGCCTGCGCCTGTTCGATGACGTCCGGATTCGCTGAGCGCTGCCGTCGCCTGCTGCTCGGCAGCATACTGATCGTCGGCCCGGCCTGCGCCATGGCGCAGGCGGAAGCGGAATTCACGCCCGAAGAACTGGCGCGCATCGCCAGCCACGGCCCCTGGCCCCTGCCATGGAGCCGCGATCCGGGCAATCGCGTGTCGGGCAATCCGGCGGCAATCCGGCTCGGCCAGCGCCTGTTCTTCGACCCGGGCCTGTCGGCCAATGGCAGGGTTTCCTGCGCCACCTGCCACCTGCCGGCACGTGGCTTCCAGGACGGTCGCGCGGTGGCGCGCGGACTGGCGCGCGGTGCGCGCAACACCCCCGGGCTGCTGAATGTCCGCCACCAACGCTGGCTTGGCTGGGATGGCGGCCACGACAGCCTCTGGTCGTCCAGCCTGCGCCCCATCCTCGATCGGCGCGAGATGGGCGGCAACGCCGCACGCACCGCGCGCCTGTTGCGCAAGTCGGAAGAGCGT
>JALHNN010000219.1 GCA_022843505.1 Sulfuritalea sp. | reverse complement strand
AGCCGACCTTGTAGAGGCAGTAGCCCTTGCGCGCGTTCTCGTCGTCGAAGGCCTCGACGAATTGACCGGCGTCGAAGTGCGGGCGGCGATAGCACTTATCGTGGATGCGCTGGCCGTAGAACATCTTCGGCCGGCCTTGGCGATCGAGTTCCGGCAGCCGATCGAAAGTCAGCAGGTAAGTGACCACGCCGGTCATCACCTCGGCGATCGGCGGGCAGCCCGGCACCTTGATGATGGGTTTGCCGGAAATCACCTTGTCGATCGGCGTGGCGCGCGTCGGGTTGGGCTTGGCGGCCTGCACGCAACCGTAGGAGGCGCAGGCGCCCCAGGCGATCAACGCCTTGGCGTCCGCCGCAGTTTCCTTGAGGATCTCGACGAAGGGCCGGCCGCCCTCGATGCAGTACATGCCATCCTCATTGAGCGGCGGATTTCCCTCGACGGCGAGGATGTAGTTGCCCTTGTATTTCTTCTTGATCTCTTCGAGCTGCTTCTCGGCCTGGTGCCCCGCCGCCGCCATCAGCGTGACGTGGTAGTCGAGCGAGAGCATGGACAGGATCACGTCCTTGGTCAGCGGGTGCGCCGAGCGGATGAAGGACTCCGAGCAGCAGGTGCATTCCAGGCCCTCGAGCCAGATCACCGGCGTCCGCGGCTTGGTCTCCATCGCGTTGGCGATCTTGGCCGCATAGGCGCTGTCGAGCCCGAGCGAAGTCGCGGTGAGGGAACAGAACTTGAGGAAGCTGCGCCGGCTGATCACCTGGCGCCGCAGCACGTCGTAAAAGGTTTCGGTCATCTCGGTCTCCGTCGGGTGAAGTTCCTGTGGAGACCTTGTTAGCAAGCCACGGGCCAGCCCGTGATGCCTTAATTATTTAGCCTTCAATCAATAGCTTGCATTTTGCAAGACGCCGCCCGGCCCAAGCAGGGCGGTTACCGGGTAATCGCGGCAACCAATGATTCATGCAGTCCCGCATTCTGACTGGCTGCCCGGCCGCATTTCACACCGACTCGACCCCTTGTATACGGCCTCCGGCACGGACGGCACAGGAGTCGCGAGAGGCGGAGGACGCAAAGCTCCCGGAAAGGAATTACTTTCTGGCCTAGCCGCGGCTGCTCTTCGCCGGCGGATAGCCGACACGAAAGCCGCCCCAGTGCTGGTTATTGACATAGATCGGAACGGAGAGGTCATGCATGACCTCTCCGGTGTCGCGTTTGTAGGTTTGGACAAGAACGACTTCGGTGTGCGCGCCGCAGCGTGCCCCGGTCTTGTCGTCGAAGATGCGCTTGGTCCGATTCCCGACCAGATCCTTTTCAGGATCGCCCGTGAGTGGCTGGCAGAAGCGATTGTTGTGCGTCGGGACATAGCCTCGCAGATCCGTCGCGATGGCATAGGTGGCATCCGGGTTCTTCTTGAGAAACGCTTCCTGCAATTCCGGCAACACGCGATCGGTATAAGCGTCAAACCGGCTGGTATATTTCTGCGGAACGGTCTTCGCGATGGGCTTGTATTGCTTGGAGAAAAGGTCTGCCTGGGAAATCGCGCCGCTTGCAATGGCCTTCTCGAAGCTTGCCCCTATCTTGCCCGCCGCGGCTCGCGCCGCCTTGTAGATCCGGGTATGAACACAGTCCAGCCCCTGGTTCACCATGACCCGGAATGCCTGCTCGCCAGGCTTTTCGGAGAGTTTGGCCGCCTGGCTCAACTCCTTCTGGAACACCCCCATCCGTCCATAGCCCTCTGTCGCCAGGGCCGCGATCTCGCCCGCCGTATTCTGGATTCGGTGCGCATCGGCGGCAATCGAACTGACCTGCTCTTCCGTGGCAACCGCGTCATTCAGGATCGTCGAAAGTTGCGTACCGACCTCCTTCGCCGTCTTCGCAACATCAGCAGAATTCGAACTGAGTTCCATGATGGCGTTGACCGATATCCGCGCGTGTTCCTGAATGCTCGCGATGACCTCGGTGATCTCCGCGGACACCGCCATCGATTCGGTGGCCAGCTTGCGGACCTCGGTTGCCACCACGGCAAACCCCTTTCCATGCGTACCCGCCCTCGCCGCCTCGATCGACGCATTCAGGGCAAGAAGATTGGTTTGTCTGGCAATTGACTGGATCGCCGCGGTAGCCTTCTGGATGCGTTCGATCTCCTCGGCGAGTCGGCTCATTTCCGTTTCGGCGTCACGCGTCTTTTCCGCCATGGCACCCATGCCGGAGACGACTTGCGAAAGTTCGGCCACACCCACGTCGGACTCTTCCCGCGTGCGTCGCGCATTTCTTGCCGCCGAATCCGCGCGTTCAGCCACCGACTCGGACAGCGCGCGTATGCTCATCGACTGTTCGGCAATGCTTTTGGCCTGCGCCGCCGCCTTGTCCGATTCCTGCGTCAGGTGCGAGAGCGTATAGCTGACGTGGGCCAGTTCGGTCCCCATTTCCTGCAGGGTGCGATTGAGTTCATCCCCCTTTCGGCGCCCTCGCTTCGTCGGCGGCGTCCCGGCTTCCTCGGCAGTGCGACGACGGAATAGTCCAAGCATGTTCATCCTCCTCGATAGCATGTATGGCAGGTCTGGCGCCTGCTCGGCCAATGCAACTTCAAGATGAATATAGTCCCATCCAACGCAACATTGCGGCGTAGTGGCGGACCTGCCGCAAGGTCCGGAAATATTCCCGACACCGATCGACCATCAGTGCGTGCCTTGTACAAGATGGCCACGGGACACCGAGGACGAGGAGCCCGCGTTACCCGTCGCCGTGCCCCCAGCGCCGACTTTCGGTGCCCTGCCCGCTCAGAAATTGTTTCGTACGTAATCCGCGAAGCGCCGATCGCGGGTGGCAATGTGTTTGACGATGAAATCCAGTGTCTCGGCGGCACGGCCGGCGACGAGCGACGAATCTCCTCTGGCATGGCCCGCAGCGATGCCGCGCAGCGTTTCCAGGATCATCACGTGATCATCGACATGATCTTCATAGTCATCGTAGCTCTTCAGGCGCATCAAGAGCTCCTCGGACATGAAATGCGCTTCGCTGTAGTCGATCAGGCGCTCGAGAATTTCGCCGACGACGGCAGGATCGCCATTGGCGCCCGCGGCCCTGCAAAGTTCACGCAGCAAGCCGAGTTGCATCTCGTGTTCGCGCTCGGTGTCCGCGTTCGATGCGGTGTTGAATTCAGCAATGCCCGACATTGATCTGCCCTTTCGCCAAAAGCCCCCTGATCCAACAGGAAGCTAGCTTACCCCATCGCCGGAGATCGGCGGCGACATCCTGAGATCGGCGCGAAATGGGACGGCAGTACCCCATGTTCCCCGGATCTGCCAGTGGCCGGCGTCGCTCAGGCCCACGACATTGGGGGCCTGATCCATTTCGGCACTGCAGCATAGGTCATATTCATTCGGGCGCCCAGACTGCCGGCCACCAGAACGTCTGACCACGCCGAGTTGCCGTCACGAATAGCGCAGCGGCCAAGGTGAAGTGGCGGCGGCGAACAGCTGTGGCCTTGTCCCCGAACCGAACCAGAACCCTCAGCGCATCGCCAGAAACCGGCGTCGCGAGAGCGAAGGCTGCCCCGGTGGCGGCAGTGCCGCCGCTTCCCTGGCAGCAGCCGGATCGGTCAGCAAGGCGATCATCGAGGCGCGGGCAGTCATGATCGCTTCAGCCTGGGAGGCAAACTGCCCCATCGGCGAAAACAGGGGGCAACTCTGATACTCGCCGAATTCCGCTTCGACGCTGCCGAGGAAGGCGAAATCGCCCGCCGGGAACTTGACGAAACGCCGCTTGTTGTCGCCGGTCGAAATCCAGCTTTCGGCGCTGCCCGGCAGCAGCAGCAGGCTCATGCACCAGGGCGTGACCACGATGCCGAGCCAGTGGCCCTGCCAGCGCTGGAAGTCGACGGCCTCGACATTCAGCGCCGGGTTCAGGATGGGCACCTCGGCCATCCGCTCGCGCTGGATGCGGAAGAAGGCTTCCTCAACGGCGTCAGCGGGACTTTCGACATGGATCCGAAAACTCACGCCGCCAGACCCCACTCGCGCGCGTCGCCGCCCTTCTCCGTCAGTTCGCGCATCAGCTCCAGCGCTTCGAGCGCCCTCGCCTCCTCAACCCGTTCGAAGGCGAAGCCGCCGGCCTGGATCAGCAGGTAGTCGCCGACCGCGACCTCCTCGTCCATCAACAGCAGGCTGACTTCGCGCACCAGGCCGAAGCATTCGGTGACCGCCATGCCGTCGCGCACTGCGGTGACCCGGGAGGGCGCGGCGAGGCACATATCAGAACGCGCCGGGCCGCCCCAAGCGTGCTGACGCCCCCTCGGGGGGCAGCGAACGCAGTGAGCGTGGGGGCTGTTTCATCTCAGGCCGCCTTCTTCATGGGCTGGACGGCATAGCCGCGCTGCGCCAGTTCGTCGGCGGCCATGGCGGCGAGCGCGGGTACCTTTTCCGCGATGGTCGGCGTCATTTCCAGGCCGAGTTCCAGCGAAATGAACTCTACGCCGAGGACCATGATTTCCCTCGGCATAGCATCGAGCAGCTCCAGGCTGGCCAGCACATCGGGCAGCGCGATCTGGTGCGGCGAGAGCTTGCTGCGGAAGAACACCGGGATCTCGTCGCCGGCGATCTTGACCACGGTGCCGGGTGCAGCACCGGTCTTGACCACGTCGAGCACGATCAGCAGGTCAACGTCGGAGAGGTCCTCGATCATTTCCATGCCCGAGGTGCCGCCGTCGATGGCCATCACGTTCTGCGGCAGGATCCAGCCGCGCTCCAGAGCCTCCACGGCGCGCACGCCCGCGGCCTCGTCGCTGAGGATGATATTGCCGATGCCGAGCACCACGGCGCGCATGGTCAAACCGCCTTCACGCTGATCGCGGTATTGCTTTCCTTGTCGGTCAGGTGAATCGCGCAGGCGATGCAGGGGTCGAAGGAATGTACCGTGCGCAGCACTTCCAGCGGCTTCTCGGCATCGGCGATCGGGGTATTGAGCAGCGAGGCCTCGTAGGGGCCGGGCTCGTCCTTCTCGTTCCTCGGGCAGGCGTTCCAGGTCGAGGGCACGACGCACTGGTAGTTCTTGATCTTGCCGTTGTCGATGACGACCCAGTGCGACAGTGCGCCGCGCGGCGCCTCGTGGAAGCCGACGCCCATCACCTCGCCCATGGGGAAGGTCGGCGCGTTGAAGGTCTTGGTGTCGCCCTTGCCGATGTTCTCGACCAGCGCCGACCACTGCCCGGCCAGCATGTCCACCTGCACCGCGCAGGAAACGGCACGCGCCGCATGGCGGCCGATCGTGGAATGCATGGCGTCCAGCCCGACCTTGGTCTTGGCCAGGGCCGAGACGGTGTCGAGTGCCGCCGTGGCGTACTTCTTGGTCGGCTCGTGGCCGGCGGCAAGCATGTTGAGCACGCGCGCCAGCGGGCCCACCTGCGCCA